>DAEF01000162.1 GCA_002495225.1 Methanoregulaceae archaeon UBA288
TTCCCGCACCGCACGGTGCTCGACAACCTGACCGACGCGATCGGCCTGGAGTTCCCCAAGGAACTGGCCATGCGCAAGGCGATCGTGACCCTCAAGATGGCCGGCTTCTCGGACGAGAAGAGCCGGGCCGTGCTCGACCGGCTGCCTGGGCAGCTCTCGGAAGGCGAAAAGCATCGCGTCGCCCTGGCGCAGGTGCTGATCCGGGAACCGATGCTGGTCATTCTCGACGAGCCGACGGGGACGATGGATCCGATCACGAAGATCGACGTCAAGCACTCGATCCTGCATGCCCGCGAGGAGATGGAGGAGACGTTCATCGTCGTCAGCCACGACATGGACTTTGTCCGCGACATCTGCGACCGGCTCGCGCTGATGCGCGGCGGCAAGATCATCAAGATCGGGCCCACGGCAGAAGTGCTCGAGCATCTGACCGATGAGGAGCGGCAGGCCGGTTCGCCCTGACCTCGTTCCTCCATCTTCGTTCTCAGACCCTAAAAGACGCTGGCCGTTCCGCAGGATCGGTAGCGACCCATTTTTCTACAAATCATGTCGTTAGTCTGAAAAATACAAGTAAAAGAAACAATAAATAAGATCGAGTCACACGAAAATAGATTATCGTATGATTCGTCCCCGGCACTTTCTTTTGATCGGCATGCTGGTCGTCGCCGCGATCCTCGCGGCCGGCTGCACGAGCACGGCCCCGGCAGCATCCCCGGATAATGCCACCACCACGCTCACGGACATGACGAACCGGACCGTCGCTCTGAATGCGATCCCGGAGCGGGTCATCGGCGTCGGGGCCGGTTCGCTCAGGATGCTCGTCTACCTGAACGCCTCGGATATGGTCGTCGCCGTGGACGAGCGCGACCGGCAACCGATGACGGCCGGCGCTCCCGGGATGCCCTCGGGCGAGGACCGGCCGTACCTGCTTGCCAACCCGGGCCTCGCCGACCTCCCCACGGCCGGCCGCATCACAGGCGACCCCGAGCTGATCATGGCACGGCAGCCCGACGTGGTCTTCGTCACCTTTGCCACGGGAAAGGACGCCCAGACACTCCAGGAGAAGGCCGGCGTCCCTGTAATCGCGCTTGTCACGGGCGACCTCGGCGCGAACCGAGCCGCGTTCTACGGCTCGCTCAGGACGATGGGCAAGGCCCTCGGGCGGGAGGAGCGCGCCGAGGAGGTGCTCGCGTACATCGACGCGACCATCGACGACCTCCAGCGCAGGACCCGCGATATCCCGCCGGGTGAGCGGCCCCGGGTCTATATCGGCGGCGTCGCGTTCAACGGCGCTCACGGTTTCCTCTCGACGGACCCAGCGTACGCCCCCTTCATGCTGCTGGGCGCGAACAACGTCGCGGCCGGAACGGGCGTCGCCGGCCAGGTCATGATCGACAAGGAGAAACTGATCGAGTGGGACCCCGACGTGATCTTCATCGACGAGGCGAGCGCAGCACTGGTCGAGGCCGATCTCCGCGACCCGGTCCTCGGGTCTCTCGACGCCGTGAAGGCCGACCGGGTCTACGGGGTCATGCCCTACAACTGGTACGCGAACAACTACGACACTGTCCTCGCCGACGCGTACTTCATCGGCAAGACCCTCTACCCCGAGCAGTTCGCCGATGTCGACCCCGCCCAGAAGGCGGACGAGATCTACCGGGCGCTGGACGGAGGCCCCGCGTATGGGGGGATGCAGGCGATCTTCGGCGGCTTCGGGCCGTTTGCCGGGGTGAGCGGCGGATGATCGGTACGGCCGGCGCCCGGGACCTGATCGAACGCCCGCCGTTCGCGACGGAGGGCGACCTGCCCCTTCCCTGCCTCGAAGAGGCCTTCGCCGGCCTCCGCCTCTACTACGCGGTGACCGGCGCGGTCGAGATGGGACTCTTCGACCGGCTCCGCGTCCCCATGACCACCGCAGACCTCGCGGACGCCCTCGGCTCGCGGTCGCACGAGACGGCCCTCCTCTGCGAGGCGCTCGCTGACCGCGGCCTGCTCGTCCGCGAGGGGCCAGCCTTCAGGAACGGCCCCGAGGCCGACGCCTTCCTCGCCTCGGACAGCCCGTACGCCATCCGCGGCATGCTCGCGTTCCAGCAGCGGCACGCGGAGCGCTGGCGGGAACTCCCGCAGATCCTCCTCGAGGGGCCCGAGGTGCTGCCGCGCGAGACGTTCTTCCGCGACACCGTGATCCCGTCCATGGCCGAACACGCCCGGTGCGGGCTTGTCCAGCACGTGACCGATCTCGTCGCCGATCTCCCGGAGTTCGGGGAGGCCGAAACCCTCCTCGACCTCGGCGGTGGCCACGGGCTCTACTCCATCTCGTTCTGCCAGAGGAACCCCGGGCTCCGCGCCACGGTCTTCGACCTGCCGGCGGTCACGGGCGCGACGAAGGAGTTCATCGCCCGGTACCGGGCCGACCGGGTCTCGGTCGTTGCCGGGGATTTCAATACGGACCCCCTGCCCGGGCCGTTCGACATCGTCTTCTCTTCATCGAACCCCGGCGGAAAGGACCCCCGGCTGGTCCCGAAGATCGCGGGCGCCCTTCGCCCCGGTGGCCTCTTCCTGAACAAACAGGGGATCGATGGCGAGACCGCGGACCCGCTCGGCGACCTCGAATGGAACCTCTGGACCTTCGAGGGCGCGGTGAAACAGCAGTCGCGATACACCTTCTCGCACAGCGTCCCGCTCGAGGAGTACCACCGGGTGCTCGAGGAGAACGGCTTCTCGGTCCTCGCGGTCGTACCCGTGGACAAGACCTCCGAGATGACCCTCGCCCGGAAGGAGCGGTAACCCGGGTCCCGCCATGCACATCGACCTCCAGGCCGGCCCGGTCGCTTCGCGCTACGCCGGGTACCTGCGCGGAAAGCGGCTCTTCCTGGCCGCCTGCCTCGTGGTCCTCCTTGCCCTCGCCTGCGTCTCCATCTCGGTCGGCAGCGTGACGATCCCGGTCGCCGAGGTCGTCGCGACCCTGGTGGCCGGCCGGCCCGGCGACGCGTCGACGATCATCTGGAACATCCGGCTGCCGCGCGTGCTCGCTGCCTGCGTCGCGGGTGCGGGGCTCGCCATTGCAGGCGGAGTGATGCAGTCAGTCCTGCGGAACCCTCTCAGCTCGCCGTACACCCTCGGCATCTCGCACGCGGCCGGGTTCGGCGCGGCCGTCGCGATCTCCCTCCTCGGCGCCGGGACCGTCTCGGCCCACATCGCGGACTCGGTCGTGGTCCGGAATCCCTATCTCGTTACGATCTGCGCCTTCGTCGCCGCGATGGTCGCCACCGGAGCCCTGCTCGCGATCTCCCGTACCCGGTCGTCGCAGCCCGAGGTGATGATCCTGGTCGGCGTGGCGCTCGCGGCGCTCTTCACGGCCGGCACGACCTTCCTCCAGTACTTCTCGAGCGCGGACCAGGTGGCGGCGATCGTTTTCTGGACGTTCGGGGATGTCGGGCGGGCGAGCTGGCCGGACGTCGCGCTGCTGACCGCGGTCGTGCTGCCCTGCATGGCCTGGTTTTTGCTGAACCGATGGAACTACAACGCGCTCGACGCCGGGGACGATACCGCGCGGAGCCTCGGCGTCCACGCCGAGCGTGTCCGGGTGACGGGGATGCTCCTCTCCTCGCTGATCACGGCGGTCGTGGTTTCGTTCCTCGGCATCATCGGCTTCATCGGCCTGCTCGGGCCGCACATGGTCCGCCGCCTCATCGGGGACGACCAGCGGTTCCTGTTGCCGGGCTCGTTCCTTGTCGGTGCGATCATCCTGCTCGTCTCGGACACGCTCGCGCGGATCGTCCTCGCCCCGATCGTCCTGCCGGTCGGGATCCTGACGGCCTTCTTCGGGGCGCCCCTCTTCCTCTACCTGATCGTCCGGGGGTACCGGCGATGATGCTGGAGGTGGACGGAGTGGGTTTCGGGTACCCGAGCCACCCCGTGCTCGAGGAGGTTTCGTTCTCGGTAAGATCGGAGGAGTTCATCGCGATCCTCGGGCCGAACGGCGTGGGGAAGACGACCCTGCTCCGGTGTCTCAACGCCCTGCTCCGGCCGGGGGCCGGGAGCGTCCTGCTCGAGGACCGCGACGTTCTCGCGATGAGCCGGCCCGAGATCGCAAGGGAGATGGCCTATGTCAGCCAGCGGAACCAGCCGATGCGGATGACCGTCTTCGACTCGGTCCTCCTCGGCCGGCGGCCGCACATGGGGTTCGACGTATCGTCCCGCGATCTCGCGGTCACGGAGGGGATCCTCCGGCGGCTCAACCTCTCGGATCTCGCGCTGCGGTACGTCGACGAGATGAGCGGGGGGGAGGTCCAGAAGGTGGCGATCGCGCGGGCGCTCGTGCAGGAGCCCCGGATCCTTTTGCTCGATGAGCCGACGAGCAGCCTGGACCTGAAAAACCAGCTCGAAATCCTGACTCTTGTCAGGGACGTGGTGAGAGACCACGGAGTCGCGGCCCTGATGACCATGCACGATCTGAACCTCGCCCTCCGGTTCGCTGATCGGTTCATCCTGATGAAGGGGGGGGCGATCCACGCGGCCGGCGGTCGCGAGGTCGTGACGGCCGAGACGATCAGGAATGTCTACGACGTGCCGGTGACGGTCGAGCAGTGCTGCGGCTTCCCAGTCGTGGTGCCGTGTGTCTGAGGATCGAACCTTCCGGTTACAGGGGGGCGGCGAACCGCTTCCATCTTAAAAGAATAGCAATCCCGTGTCTCTTCAGGGGAAAGACGAGGGACGTGCGCGTCGGCCCGATCGGCGGGCCGACGCATCCTGATCTCGTTCGTAGATCAGAATGCTGGCGATGCGTATCCGTATCGCGGTTCACAGGCGGTAATGGCCCCCCTCGATCCGGATAGATTTTCCGTGCGTCAGGGCGTCGGCAACCTTCTGCCGCGCCGAGGTCACCAGGCGGTGGAACGTCGGCTGCGAGATCTCCATCATCCCGGCGCACTCACTCTGATCGAGCCCGACCAGGTCCTTGAGCCTCAATGCTTCGTACTCGTCGACCGTGAGGATGACCGCCTCGGGAGGCAGCGCTCCCGCTCCCGCGGGTACGAACGACGTGAAGGCGGGCTGGAAACCCACCCTCCTGCACCGCCTCCGGCGCGGCATTACTCGAGATCGTTCAGCCTGCGCTCGATTTCAGCCTTTTCGGCCTCGATCCTGCCGAGCTCCGCCTCGAGAAGCTGCTTCTGCTCCTCGGCGCTCAGCGGAACGGCGGGGGNNCCTCTTTTATGAATATATATTCATATGTTTAAGTAGGTGATGGATAAGGCAACCAATGAACGGTAGCCCCCGGAGCACGTCACCTCCTTACCAGTACCTCCCGAAACGAACTGCGGGCCGGGCGATGGGAACGACGTTCCAGCGATATCCCCTGCCGAAACCTCGACCCATGCCACCCATGCGGCCGCCCATACCCATGCGAACCCCTCGTCCGAAGGCCATGCCCGCTCCACAGGGGCCCATGCCCCTTCCCGTGCCGGGTCCATACCCGGCCGGTCCTGTCTGGTCAAATCCTGGCATTTGTTCTGCCTCTTTTATGAATATATATTCATAATATAAAGGAGTTATCGGATCGGGCAACAGGGCGGTGCACCCGGGGGCGAGGTCGGGATATGTCAGAGTGGTGTCTCAGGAGTGCCCCAATTCCCTCGAAACTGTAATCCCTTGACTTCCATCAAATATCCATAGGCAATTATCTTTCGCAATGGACCCAACCATTACCAATATCCCGCAGAATCAAAACCGCCAATGGAGGCAACGCCTGCTCCGTATGGAATGCTCACGCCACCCTCGTTCGTCGTTCGGTTCCCTGTTGACCAGTTCAATGATAGTGGTTGTACGGATATGGTTCCGGGGGCTCCGGGGAAGGGCCGTGCACTCCAGGAGCTTAGTTAAACAATCGTTCGATAGTCGTTGCAGCCATTCTGGAGCACTCCAAGCCCTGAGGTCTTCCCTGCGGTCTGGACGCGGCGTCGACCTTGGTTCAGATCCGGGCGCGGGGGCTGAAGACCGGGATCGGGACCGACGCCCGGGACTGGGACATGCGCGCCGGGTTGCATGCGAACGGCATGAACGAGCTCTTCGACTGCATTATCACCCACGAGACAACGCGTCACTGGGATCCAGCTCCCTTCAGGGGGTCCCTAGTCGCGCTCGGCGCCTGGCCGGCGGAAATGGTCTTCGTCGGCAACAGTCTGAGGCACGATATCGCGCTGGCCCAGCGGCTCATCCTCTTCCCCGTCCGCGCAGCCGGCGGCGGCTGGAATCTCGACAACATCCGGGAGGTGGTCCCCGATGTCTGGATCGAGGGCATTGAGGAGCTCATGGTGGTGTTCGGGGGATTGCAGCGGTAGCTGCCCCCTCGCTGGGCCGGCGGGCGCGGCCCCGCCGGCCGTCCCCTCCTTCCCGCGTTCAGACAGGAGGTCGCGGAAAGCCAGCCGGGATAGCCCGGCAACCAAACATGCGCGGCTGGTGTCCGGGAGGTTGGTGGAGACCAGACCGTTATCATTCAGGATCTGGGCGATCGTGGTCATGACCACGGCTTCCGGGAGCAGACCCCAGGCACTCTCGTCCAGGAGGTGGAGTGCTGCAGCAGCCCGTGCGACGTTCTCCGGGCGCCGTGTCCATCGCTCCAGGTACTCCATGAGCACCTCCCGGTCGAAGGGGTAGGGGTTGCCCGTACCCCCGCATCCCGGTACGGCATCGCACAGGTCCGTCTCCGCGATCCCGAAGCGGGAGAGCCGCACCAGCACGTCGAGCTGGGAACGTGGAGAGAGGCCCGTCTCGTTCTCCAGGGCCGCGGTGGTGGCGTCGATGACTGTCCTGCCGATCAACTCGCCCAGTTTCGAGTGCTTCCCCACGTCCGAGAGGTGGAGCGGCGAGCCGGGATCGGCCACGATGGCGATCATGTCCGTGCCGGACCCGGTCGCGATCCCGGAGGAGTAGAGGCTCCGGGCCATCAGCTGCTGGAGCGCGACGGCCTTTGCCTCGCTCGCCGTCACGACGGCGCGGCAGAGCGCGTACTCCGGGAGGTCCGCGCCGATCACGAGCACCGTGTTGACCGTACCCCCGACCGGCTCGAACGAATCGTTCTCCTCACAGTACGACGCGGGGTCGCCTGCCCGTCCCCCGTTCTTGTCGATCCCCGCCGTCACGATCGCCGTGACCGCGAGGTTTCGGAACCGGGCCGTCACGGCCACCGCGTTCTTCATCTCCGCCCGGGTGACCAGGCCGCAGGCAGCGCGGGGGTCGAGTCCCATGGACGCGGCGACGGTCTCCAGGTAGGTCTCGACGCCCCCGTTCTCGTGGCAGTCGTCGCAGGCGTCCAGGGGGATCTGGTGGTTGAAGACGGCCGACAGGTCCCGCCGGTACCCGCCGTTCAGCCAGGACGTGGAGACCACATCGCGCGGGCGGGAAAACTGCACGACGAGGGAGTTATCCGCACAGCGTACGGTCTCTCCGGAGGGGAGGTACGCTCGGCCTCTCTCCGGGAGCTGGAGTTCATCGCAGGCCATCCGCATCACCGGCCCCGCGCCGCCCTCGCCGCCAGTCCACTGGCCAGAACGAGCGCGAGCCCGGCCACCGCGTGCGAAAAGCCCGGGGACCGGGTGGTTTCGGCCCCGGGCGCGGAAGCGTTCCCCCCGGCCCGGTCCGCGTCGAAGGCGGCGATGATCCGGCCCACCTCCTCGGTCGCGTCGGCGACGCGCGGCCCGGGCCGGCTCAGCATGTCGGCATTGACCGCGTACACCCGGCCGTTTTCGACCGCGGAGAGCGAGGCATACTGCGGGTTGGTCATGAACTCGACCAGGATCACGTCCCTGTTCGACGCGATCATCCCGTCACCGCTGCTCACGATGATGATATCCGGGTTGGCCCGGAGGAACTCCTCGAGGGAGACCGTGCTCCAGCCGTCGCGGTCGGCGAAGGCGTTGGCCCCGCCAGAGCGGGAAATGATATCGTCCTGCATCGTCGCGTTGCCGCTCACGTACAGGGGCGTGTGCCAGACCACGTGGGCGACCCGCGGGCGGTCCGACGCATCGCCGCCGGAGGCCCCGGCCATCCGCCGGGAGAGGTCGGCGACGAGGGCGTCGGCCCGCGTCCCGGTCCCGGTGATCTCGCCGACCAGGCGGATATCCTCGAGTACGTGGTCGATGCTCTTCGGGGCCACGAGCATGACAGTGAGGCCGAGCCCGCGGAGGCGGGCCACCGTCTCTGCCGGGGTGAGGTCGGAGGCGATCACCAGATCGGGGTTCACGGCCGCGACCCGCTCGATGCTGACCGACGAGTATCCCCCGATCCGGGTCAGGTTCCTGACCTCGGGGGGGTAATCGCAGACATCGGTCACACCGGCGACCCGGTCGAGCAGGCCGAGCGCGGCCAGGATCTCGGTGCTGGACGGGGAGAGCGAGACGATCCGCTCCGGAGGACCGTCGAGCGTGATCGTCGTGCCGGAGTCGTCGGTGAAGTTGGCCGCCGATGCCGGCGCCAGGCAGAGAACAAGGGCCGCGAATGCGACCAGCAGGGCGGTCCGCGCCCGGTTCGGGTTCATTGTGTCGGGTGTCATGGTTCAATCATCATCCATCTGGGTTCGGGGGGGAGGCCCGCCGGTACCGGGGGAGACCGGGACCCGCTCACGGCCCGCGTCCCCCATGTCCGGCGGCGTGCCCGTCCAGGAAGGCCAGGACGCCCCCGTAGGTGACGGTGCACCGGGCGCCGGCGTCGACCAGGCCCCGGTAGGCCGCCGCCGCGTTCCCCCCCACGAAGTCGTAGGAGCCGAAGTCTCTCCCCCCCGGCAGGTGGACGACGAGCCGTGACGGGTCGACCCCGCCGAGCGCCAGGAGCATGGGCAGGTTCCCGGGCCCGACCGGGTGGGCCGAGAGGACGACCCGGTCCGCCCCCGCGAGCACGCCCCGCAGGTCTTCGAGGGCGGCGGCCGGGATCTGCGAGAACGGCGGGATCGGGATGCAGGGAATCTCGAGGGCCGTCGCGGCCAGGTAGTCCGTGTCGGTCGTCGCGAGCACCCCGGCCGAGAGCACGAACGACCTGCCCGCCAGGAAGTGAAAGAGGGAGGCCCCGCTCCCGCCGCCGGAGACCACGGTCACGTTCAGCCTCGCCGCGCCCGGCGGCCGGGCGGCCGCGTGGACGGGGAGCAGGAAGACCCGGCCGGTGGCCGGGTGGCACGAGGTCACCACGTCGGCCCCGTAGACCTGCCGGATCCGCTGCGCGGTCAGAACCTGCGCCGGGGTGCCATCGGTGACGATCCGCCCGTCGCACACCATGATCAGCCGGTCGCAGTAGAGCGCGGCGAGGTTGAGGTCATGGAAGACCCCGATCACGGTCCGCCCGGCGCCGGCGAGCCGCCGGAGGAGCGAGAGGACCTCGGCCTGGTGCGCGAGGTCGAGGTGCGAGGTCGGTTCGTCCAGCAGGAGGACCGGGGTGTCCTGCGCGAGGGCGCGGGCGATCAGCACGCGCTGCCACTCCCCGCCGCTGAGCGTCCGGATCGAGCGGTCGGCCAGGTGGGCCGTGCCGGTCTCCTCGAGCGCTTCGCGGCACCGGGCGTAGTCGCCCGGCGACAGGGAGGCGAAGCGGCTCGCGCGGACGTAGCGGGACATCAGCACGACCTGCATCACGGTGAACGAGAACGGCCGCTCCTCGTCCTGCGGGACGAACCCGAGCGCCATGCCGAGTTCGCTCGGGGTGTAGTTCCGGACGTCTCTTCCTTCCAGGGTCAGGACCCCCGCTGACGGGACCACCCGGCTGAAGGCCCGCAGGAGCGTGGTCTTGCCGGAGCCGTTCGGCCCGATGATCCCGGTGAAGGTGCCCGGGACGAACGAGCAGGTGATGGCCCTGAGGATCTCCTGCTCGCCGTACCCCGCGTGCAGGTTCTCGTCCCGGATCCGGTCGCGGGCGGTCATGCGGTCTGCCCCCGCCGGTAGATGAGCCAGACGAAGAACGGCGCCCCGATGAAGGCCGTGATGATGCCGACCGAGATGTCCGAGAAGAAGGCGCGGGCCAGGGTGTCCGAGACGACGAGGAGGATCCCGCCGGCGAGCACGCAGGCCGGGATCACCACGCGGTTGTCGGGCCCGAGGAGCATCCGGACGATGTGGGGGGTGACGAGCCCGACGAACCCGACCGAGCCGGCGATCGAGACCGCGCCGGCGACAAGCAGGGTGCTGCTCCCGAGGACCGTCCAGCGGACACGGGCCGTGTCGATCCCGAGGTGGACGGCGGTCTCTTCGCCAAGCGAGAGGGCGTTGAGGTCCCGGGCGACGGCGAAGAGGGCCGCACCCGCCAGGACGAGGATGACGGCGGCCAGGAGGGCGTCCCCTGGGGAGGCGTTCCAGAACCCGCCCATCATCCAGAAGATGATCTGGTGGACGCTCTGGCCGGCGATGGCGACCAGGAACGAGACGACGGCGGAGAAGAAGAACGAGACCGCGATGCCGGTGAGCAGGAGCGTCTCGACCGAGATCGCCCCCTTCTGCCCGGCGATGGACCAGACGATCAGCATGGCGATGAAGGCGCCGAGCCAGGCAAAGGCCGGCACGTACAGCCCTCCGAGGAAGACGATGGCGAGGGCGGCCCCGAGCGCCCCGCCGGACGAGGTGCCCAGGATGTAGGGGTCGGCCATCGGGTTCCGGAAGAGGGCCTGCATCGCCGCGCCGGCGACGGCGAGGCACCCCCCGACGAAGAAGGCGGCGAGGACCCGTGGTAAACGGATGCCGCCGACGATGTCGGCCCCCCCGGGCCCGACAGACGGGATGCCGAACCCGGCGGGGCCGGTGAGTGTGCAGAGCACGATTGTGATGAGGGCGGCGACGCCCAGGCCCAGGATGACGGGCACGGTCCGGGTCACGGTTGCCGCCCGCCCGGCCAGCGCGAAAGGCGTGCAGGACACGGCCCGCGGCCGGACGGCGGGGCGTGCCGAACGGACGGCTGGATTGGGCCGTGGGGGAGAGGGGTCCCGTCTCTCCCTGTCCTGCCTGCATGGCCGTATCCGGCACGGTTCCCCTGACCGGGTCCGGCGATAGTCGTCAAGTCCTCTGTCATGCTACTGCTCCCCGCATGCCTGCACCCCGTGCACGGGCGAGCGGGCGGATGCGTCCTGGCCGGTAGCCGGCCCGTCTTGCCGCCACCCGTTCCGGCCCCCCTCCGCCCGGGCTGCACCAGCGGGCCGCCCGCTGCGGTGAGCCTGCATCCGGGCGAGAACAAAGGGAACCCGGTTCTGCAGGGTTGGGCATGTCTACCGCTCGCCGTCGAGGACCAGCTAAACGGGAGATACACGATCCCCCCGTTCCACCAGGCAGGGGGCGCGCATCCCGGCCATGGACCGGCTCCTGTTTTTTCAGAGATTGTCCGAGCATGAGTCAGGGCACCGTAATCACCCACCGGGCAGGAAAAACTGCCCTGGAAGGGTCCTGCCACGATCGGCACCTCGGTGCAGGATCAAATATGCTTGTCTTAACGAAAATAAAGTTTGCCAACCAGGTCTGGTCATGGCCCTGTCCCGCCGGTTCACCGCCTGCCGACATCTTCGCGAATGACATGGAAAGACGCCGGCGACTTTTCCACAGAAGACCCCGGGGAAGACACCCTGACCCGGGGCGGAGGCATCCCCCCCATCCGTGGCGAGATCGTGACTCATTGCGTACCATTCGAGCCGATCTCAGGCGACACCACCATCCTCACGACCGTGGTGGCCGAAGAATACCAGGAAGAGAACATTTCAGAACTGGATGAAGAGGCAGATGACGTATGCGAAGTTGATCCAACCGCTGCCTTCGAAATCTCGCTGCTGGATCGAAGAGACGCCGGAGCAGTTCGCTGTATCGGGCGATTTTTCTTCCTTTGCGAATCGATCTCCCTGTAGCCCCTTTCACCCGACATGCTCAAGGGTCGGAGAAGCGACACCTGAGACGAACAATACGGGGAGGCAAGCAGTCACGGTTGACAACAACTACACTGAAAAGAAGAGCGGTTCTCTTCGGAATTGGTAGATCCCCGTACTGGGTGGGCTCGCAGCTACGATCAGATAGGGGGAGCCGGAACTGTGTATACGCACAGGGGAATTATGAAGAAAAGTCAAGATACGTATTGTCCAATCATCCCATTCAAACGGATATCCCCTGTGAACTGGGTGATGATCCTTGTCCTAGTCGCGACACCCATGGAAATCGGATGCACCGGCATTCTTGACACTTATGAGCACTGCTGCGGGGAAGAGGAAGACAAGCTGGCACGGGGAGTCAAAGACAGCGCCGGTTCCGAGGGTCCGGATTCTGGCGAGGCCCGTGTTCAGGGGACAGGACGAGTTCCAAGGAAAGGTTGTTTTATGCCACCCTGTGACGTAGGACCAGAGAACCGCCGTTAGTCTTCCTGCCGGACTCCCCTGTCACGCATGTGCCAGGAGGGTATTGAACGCCTCGAGTCGGTGTCGGTATTGGAGAATCCATGGGACCGGACTTCTGGACGCGGTAAACGACACTTTGGCCTAGAAACCCAGAGACCCCGGCAGGGTTCATGATAATAACAAGGGGGGAAGTAAAAGATACGAGGATCTTATTCCCCGCTATCCCGGGCCTGCTGCCGGATCACCGAAAAGGCCTCTTCAGGCGACGCAATCCCCTCAACAACCCCGTTCCTCATGATCGAGTAGGACGTCCCAATCTCTCCGGCCTCCCAGGGATCATGGGTTATGTAGAGAACCGGGATGTGAAGCTGCAGGAGGATCTGCCTGAAGAGCGGCAGAACGTACTCTTTCTTGGCTCGATCCACCTCCGAGATGGGCTCATCGAGGAGCATGGCCCTGGGCGAGGATGCCAGCGCCCGCGCCAGGGCAACGCGGCTCTTGTACCCGCCCGATAACTGGGTCGGCCTCCAGTCAAGGTAGGATTCGAGGTCCAGGAGTTCTACCGCCTCGCGGAAGCTCTCCTCCGACCCCCTCCCGTTCTTCAGGGAGTAGAGGATGTTGTCGCGGACGGTCAGGTGTCGGAACAGGCCCGTATTCTGGGGAACGTATCCGAGCAACCGGTCCTCGGGGAGGGAGGAGGTCACGTCCTTCCCACCGATACTGACCTTACCCTCGTCCGGCTCCAGGATGCCCGTGAGAATCCGCTGGAGCGTGGTCTTACCGCTCCCGTTCAGCCCGATCAGGACCTGGATCTCTCCTGGCTTGACCTCGAGGGACACCCCTTTCAGGACGTGGTGCGACCCGAACGACTTATGCAGATTTTTCGCTTCGAGCATGCAGTTTTCCCTCCAGTCGCAGGAATAATACGAGCAATAGCGAGATCAAGATACAGAACGCGCTGGCCGTGACGGCCATGCTCACCTCGCCTTCCTCTACCTTGGTGAAGACGTAACTGGCGAGCACCTGGGTCATCCCGGGCACGTTGCCCCCGAACATGATGACCGCGGCGAACTCCGAGATCGACCGGGAGAAACCAAGTACGAAGCCCGAGAAGATCGCCTCGCCCAGGAGCGGGATAACCACCCGGCGATAGGCCTGCGGCGGAGAATCGCCGAGAGTCCTGGCGACGCTGATCATCTCCCTGTCGATCTCCTCGGCCGAGGAGGCGATGGTCCGGGCGGCAAGGGGGTAGGAGACGAAGAACATGGCCAGCACCACTGCGAGCAGGGTGAATGCAAGGCCGGTCGGTCCCGCGAACCCGAACATGTTCCTCCCGAACGCCAGCAGCAGGGCGAGGCCGGCCACGGTATGGGGAAGGGCGATGGGGAGATCGTTCATGAAATCGGCGATCCTGTAGATGATCGTCCCCGGGTGAAAGATATAGAAGTACGCGAACCCGAGGGCCATCAGCACGCTGAGGAGGGCTGCGAAGAACGCCGTAACCAGGGTATTCTTGACAGCATCCCAGAAGATGGGGTCGTTAAAGGTCCGGACCATTCCCTCGAGAGTGATGTTCCCGAGGATGGCGAGGATCGGATAGAGAATGAGCAGGAAAAAGAGGGGGACGAAGAGGACCTCCCAGGTGCTCACCTTACGCATACATTTCCCAGCCGTATTTCGTGAACTCCTCGCTGTTCTGACGGACGAAGTTCATGAACTCCTTTGCCTTCTGCTCGTTTCCTCCCTTGATGACCGCGACGCCGAATATGATCTCTTCGGACAGGTCGTAGCCGTACTTTTCGGCGACAGTCAGGTTATAGAGCTGAGCGGTACTGCTGTAGGTGAACCCAGCGTCGACTTCGTTGCTCTGGACCATCAGGGCCACCTGGTTGACGGTGCCGGGACGGGTCTTGATGTTCCCCATGGTGTTCAGCTGGTCCCAGAGTTTGAGGTTCTTTAAAACGTTCTCGGAATAGACGCCGACCGGGGCACTCGGATCGGCGACAGCCACGACCATGTTCGCCTGTGTGA
>DAEF01000214.1 GCA_002495225.1 Methanoregulaceae archaeon UBA288
TCAAGTAATTATGAGATCCTACAGCGGCGGATGCAGGTATTCTAGCGGCGTCGGCCGGGAAAGAGGCCGGCGAGGAGAAGGAGGGCCGCACCGATCACGAGGAGGGCCCAGCCCCATTCGGTGGCGAACGACGAGAGGACGGCGTCGGCGGACGAGCCCGGCCCGGCAACGACGAGCAGCTCGTTTCGGTGCTCGAGGAACTCCAGGAGTATCATCAGTCCGGCGAAACCCCCCGTGATCAGCAGGGCCCGGCGGCGGAGGAGGACGAGTGCGATCGAGCAGAGGGCCGCGACCAGGATCAGCCGGGCCGGGACCGATCCGCTCCCGATGAGGGTCGCCGCCCCCCCGCCGGGCAGGGCCGCGATCGGCGCGAAGCAGCCGGCGGCCAGCAGGGCTGCGCCGAGAAGGCCCCAGATGGTGGCCCGGGAGACCCGCCGCCGGCCGCTCCGTCGCACGCGATCAGCTCCCTATCGGGATCGGGATCGGGAGGGTCGTCTCCTCGCCGGAGGGCGGGGTGCCGGTCGAGACTCCCTCCGAACCGGGCCCGGACGGCTCCGTCCCGCTCACCCCTCCGTCGGGCTGCCCCTCGTCGGCGAGGCAGCCGGTACAGAGTGCGGCGCCGAGCACGAGCCCGGCGACGGCCAGCAGGTAGACGACCCTCTCCAGAGACATGAGAGCTGATCAGGGGCGGCATGGTAAAAAGGTTCCTCGGGGAGGACTGGCGGGAGGTGCGGGGGGGGAGGGCTCCCCGGCGACGCAGTGGCCCCCGGGCGTCTGACGGTTGATCGCGACGGACGCCTGCGCCGCGGGCGCGCCCCTGCGCGCGCCCATCCTCCCCTGCTCCTGAATGTCGAAATTAATCCACTGATGAAGGAAGATGGATTCGGCAGTACAGGATCAGGCCCGGTCGGGCATTCCCGTTCCCGACCCGAACGCGGGGGGCCGGGACGTGAAAACAATCCTCTTAAATAGGGTCAGGAGGTACATTCTGATTACAACGGAGGTTGTCGTTAGTCATGACTCCAGAGGATTACAAGAACATCATCTCGGAAGCGATCAACAACGAGGTGGAGGCGTACACGTTCTACCAGACCATCTCTGAGAAGGTCAAGGACGCGAACCTGAAGAAGCTCTTCGGCGAGCTCGCCGGCGAGGAGAAGGGCCACCGCGAGTACCTGCAGAAGCTCCTGAGCCGTGACATCACGTCCCTCGGGTTCTCTGCCACGAAGGACTACAAGGTCGGCGACTCGATCCCCACCCCGCCCCTGACCCCCGACATGAAGCCCGTCGACGGCCTGGTGGTCGCGATCAAGAAGGAGCTCGCGGCCATGCAGATGTACACGCAGCTCGCGAACGCGTCCGACGACCCGGAGATCAAGAAGACCTTCACCGAGCTCGCAACGATGGAGCGCGGGCACAAGACCCGGCTCGAGGACCTCTACGTGAACACGGCCTTCACCGAGGTCTGGTAACCCTACACCTCTTCTTTCGACGGCAGGGCCCCGAGCAGAGCGGCCAGCTCGTCGAACGATCCGGCCACCGCGGACGAGCACTCGAGCATCAGGTTCGCGCACTCGCCGTCGCCGACCCGCCGGAAGTCGGTGCGCAGGGCGACCACGGGGACGTTACGGGCGTAGGCGTACCCCATCTCCCAGGCCGTGCCCGAGTCCGGGTCCGCGCCGTCGATCACGGCGACGACGAGGTCGGCCGCGTCGAGGGCCGCGACGAGCCGCTCGAAGAGGCCGCGGAGCGCTCCCGGGCCACGCGCGGCACCGTCGTCACCGTGCTCCTGGGGGAGGTACACCCGGAACCGGCGCGCCCGGAGAAAGGACGCGAGTTCCCCGTTGAACGTGCGCTCGGCCGCCGAGAAGAGGGGGGCCGCGAGGTAGACGCGATACCGGGAGAACGCGGCAACGTCGACCACCGGGATCTCGGGGAACCGGGCGAGCCAGCACCCGCGCCCGGGGCGGCGCGTGTCGTCGTAGTAATGGCGCGTCGCCCCGCAGCAGGGCGACGAGTCGACCCCGACGATGCAGAGCGGCGGGCCGCGCGCGGCCACGATCCCCCGGACGCCGGCCTCGAGCCGGTCGAGGAGTTCGTCGAAGGCCGGCGTGTCGAGCCGCCCGGCGAGCGGGCCGGGCGGACGCGGACTGCCGAGGTGGAGCGTCTCGGGGCAGGGCAGGGCCACGACCTCGATTTCGAATTCGCGGCACCGCTCGAGCGCCCGGGCATAGACCGCGCGGTCCGCGTCCGAGGTGATCCCGTCGGCCCTGAGCGACGGGTCGATCAGGCAGGGTGCGGCGAGCACGTACATTGATGGAGGGTGGGTCCCAACCCGCTATCAGATGATCCCCCTCCTCGCCTACCGGGACAACACCTGCGCGCCGAAGAAGTGCACGATGGTCCGGCTCGCGAGGACCGGGCTGGTCCGGATCGTGGACCGGCCGGGGCAGGTGCCGCGCTCGACCCTCATCCTCGACCCGACCGCGGAGCAGGCGCTCTCGCCCGCGGACGCCCCCGGGAACGGCGGGGCGGTCCGCTCCCTCACGGCCCTCGACTGCTCGTGGGAGGTCCTCGACGCCGGCGTCTTCGGCGCGTGGCGCCACCACCGCGCCCTCCCGTACCTGGTCGCGGCGAACCCGACCAACTACGGCCGGCCGCTCCGGCTCTCGTCGGCCGAGGCGCTCGCAGCGGCCCTCTACATCCTCGGCGAGCCCGAACAGGCGGCATCCGTGCTCGACGCCTTCCGCTGGGGCCCGCACTTCCTGGTCCTGAACCGCGAGCCCCTCGACGAGTACGCGGCAGCGAAGGACTCCACCGGAGTCGTCGCGGCGCAGGCCCGGTATCTTTAGGTGGGATGGGGAGCGAGGTATCACCCTCCGAGGAGTCGTCGCTCCGGCCGCGTGAACGGCAGTCCGGAGCGCCGTCTCCACCGGAGGCAGGGGGAGTTGATGACGGATACGGCACCAGACAGTGGCAGAAAGAAGATCCCCGGCACCGTCCGGCAGAAGCAGAAGGGGTACGTCGCCCTGCGGCTCCACGCGGTGGGCGGGGAGTTCACCTCCGTGCAGATGCGGGCGATCGCCGGAGTGGCGGAGACGTACGGCCGGGGTCGCCTGCACCTCTCGACCAGGCAGGGGATCGAGATCCACTGGGTGCCCGTCTCCGATATCGAACCGGCGGCCAGGGAGCTCGAGGCGGCGGGCGTGGCCATGGGCGCGGACGGGCCCCGGGTGCGGATCATCACGGCCTGCCCCGGCGCGGAGACCTGCCGCTGGGGGATCTTCGATACGAAGAAGGTCGCCCGGGAGCTGGACCGCCTCTACTTCGCCAGGGAGGCGCCCTACAAGTTCAAGATCGCCGTCACCGGCTGCCCCAACAACTGCGCCAAGGCGACCGAGAACGACATCGGGGTCATGGGCGCGATCGTCCCCGCCTGGGACGGGGACGCCTGCGACGACTGCGGGGCGTGCGAAAAGATCTGCCCCGTCTCCGCGATACGGAAGGTCGACGAACGGTACGTCGTCGATACCGCCCTCTGCCTCAACTGCAGCAGGTGCACCTCGAGCTGCCCCCAGGGGGCGTGGACGGTCGCCCGGCGCGGGTTCGCGCTCTGGATCGGGGGAACGATGGGCAAGACGCCCCGCCTCGCCGACCGGCTCGACGGGGTGATCGAGTCGCCGGAGGAGTTCTACGCGCTCGTCGAGCGCGCCTTCGCGTTCTACCGCGAGAACGGCCGGCCGAAGGAGCGGTTCGGGCGGACGATCGACCGGATCGGGCTTGAGGTTGTCCTGCAGGAGATTGCGGGCGGCGACTAGGGCGCACGCCCGCCGCCGGGTTTCTCCACTGAACGGAGCCACGGATCGTCGATGTTGCCCGATGCCGTCGTCGCGGGTGCCCTCGCGCTCGTCGCGTTCCTCGTCTTCGTCGTCCGCAGCACGTGAAATTCGCGGAAGCTCCCCCGCGATCAGGGTGCGGCGGGGCTGCCGGCATACCTGCTCGTCGCCGGGTACGCGGGCCTCGGCGCGTTCGCGCTGGTGACGGTCGCCTGCCCCGCCCTCTTCCTGCTCGGCCGTATCGACCTTGTCACCGGCTCCGGGCTCCAGCTCCGCCCTCCCGGCGGCGTGCCCCCAGCTCGCCGCAGGGACGGCCCTGGTCTTCTGGTCCCTTCACGCGATCGAGCCCGGGAGGCTTACGACGACGGGGCCCTGCGCCCGTCTCCGCCACCCTAAGTACACCGGCTACTTCCTCGTGTTCGCCGGTGTCGTTCTGCTGACCCTCCACCTCCTCGCCCTGCTCTCCCTGCTCTTCGTACCGGCCCAGGCAGCCGTCGCCCGGCGCGAGGAGGCGGACCTCGCGACCCGGTTCGGCGGGGTATACCGGGCGTACGCGGCGATCGCCGGGCGGTTCTGGCCGCGATGGCGGCGAGGCCGGGATTAGACGAATTTAAGTAATCACGTGCCCTGACAGTTGATAGTGTCCTCAGGAGCTTGCTCCGGCACCGGCAGCACCCGTACGGGTGCGCAGGCATGAGGACCGCACGGGGGAAGCATGACAATTAAAGTCGCCATCAACGGATACGGCACCATCGGCAAGCGCGTCGCCGATGCGGTCGCGGCACAGCCCGACATGGAGATCGTCGGCGTCTCGAAGACCTCGATGAACGCCGAGGCCTACGTCGCGAAGGAGCGCGGGTTCCCGCTCTACATCGCGGACATGGCCAAGCGGGCGGACTTCGAGAACGCGGGGGTTTCCGTCGCGGGCACCGTCGTCGAGATGATCAAAAAGGCCGACGTCGTGGTCGACGCGACGCCCGGCGGGGTCGGGCTCAAGAACAAGCCCATGTACGAGGAGCACAGGGTCCGCGCGATCTACCAGGGCGGCGAGAAGCACGCGACGACCGGGTTCTCGTTCAACTCCTCGGTCAACTACGCCGACGCGAAGGGGCGGCAGTTCACGCGGGTGGTCTCGTGCAACACGACCGGCCTGGTCCGGATCATCCACGAGATGGACAGGGCGTTCGGCGTGGAGATGGTCCGGGCCGTGATGGTCCGGCGCGCCTCTGACCCCGGCGACATCAAGCGCGGGCCGGTCGACGCGATCGTGCTCGACCCGGTGACCCTCCCGAGCCACCACGGCCCGGACGTCCAGTCCGTGCTCGAGCACATCAAGATCACGACCGCCGCCATGATCGTGCCGACCACGTTCATGCACATGCACGTGCTCCAGATGACCCTCGCGAAGCCCGCGACCCGCGAGCGCGTGATCGAGCTGATCGAGGCAAACCCGCGCCTGGGCCTGGTCCGGAAGCCGGCCGGGATCACATCGTCGGCCCAGCTCCGGGAGCACATGTCGGACCTCAACCGCCCCCGCTCGGACATGTGGGAGAACGGGATCTTCGAGGAGTCGATCTCGGTCGTCGAAAACGAGCTCTGGCTCTTCCAGGCGATCCACCAGGAGGCCGACGTCGTGGTCGAGAACGTGGACGCCATCCGCGCGATGTGCTCGGACGTTTCGGCCGACGAGTCGATGAAGATGACGAACCAGGCGCTCGGCTTCGTCGCGGTGAAGTAGGGCCCTCGCGGAGGCGTGGACGACGACCAGAGTCGTCTCCGAGCGTCAGCCGTCCGTCTTCGTCACTGCAGGCGCCGCACGTGCGGCACGCCACCCTTCTGCCGGGACGAGGTGGCCTTCCCCCACCCGTGCCCGCACCGCCCGGTACCGGTGGTGGCCGGGCGCTCCGTGACGCGGGGACGGCAGTATCCCGGCACCGTGTCGTTGTTTTCCCGGGTTCACGGTAGGAGCCGACCGACACCCGGGGATCTCCAGCAGGAGCACCCCGTCCTCCCGCCGCCTCGTGCCGTCGACTCCGAGGGCGCGCATACCGGCCGGGGCACAGGAATCCTTACATAGCTCGGTCGCTCCATCCGTGTTGAGGACCATGACGGTGGATGCTTCGGCGCCGGTGAGGGTCTCGGAGACGATCGAGATCGAGGCCGGCCCCGGGGCGGTCTGGGCGATCCTTTCGACGATCGAACGCTGGCCGGCATGGAACCCCGACGTGACCGACGCCCGGCTGGAAGGGCCGTTTGCCGGGGGGTCGACATTCTCCTGGAAGGCCGGGCCGGGGACGATCAGATCGACCCTCGTCCAGGTCGAGGAGCCCCGCCGGCTCGAGTGGACAGGACGGACGCTCGGGATCTCGGCGGTCCACGCCTGGAGCCTCGGGGAGCAGGCGGGGGGGACGGCCGTGACGACGGAGGAGTCCTGGAGCGGGCCCGTCGCCCGTCTCCTCCGCCGGCGCCTCCAGGGCACCCTCGAACGCTCGACCGCCCGGTGGCCCGGCTTTCTGAAGGCCGAGGCGGAACGGGCGGCACGCGGGAAGACGCCTGCATGAGCCCGCGGGCCACGAATAACCCTAATGCCTCTCTCGCCCCACGTACTGGCATGGATGCGTACACCCTTGCGACGCGGAACACGGTCGAGGTCGTGACCGACGAGGAGCTCCGCCGGCTCCTCGAGGCGCCGAGAAAGAGGGTCTACGCCGGGTACGAGCCCTCGGGCGAGGTCCACCTCGGGCACATGGTGACCGTGAACAAGCTCCTCGACCTCAAGGCGGCCGGCTTCGAGGTGGTCGTGCTCCTCGCCGACCTCCACGCGTTCCTGAACCGGAAGGGCACGATGGCCGAGGTCCGCGAGCTCGCCGAGTACAACCGGCGCTGCTTCGAGGGGCTCGGCCTGACCGACGTCGAGTACGTCCTCGGGACCGAGCTCCAGCTCGACCGCGACTACATCGTGCCGGTGCTCCAGGCCTCGCAGTCGGTCACCCTCGCCCGGGCGCGCCGCTCCATGGACGAGGTCGGGCGGGCCATGGACGCCCCGACGGTCTCGCAGATGGTCTACCCCCTCATGCAGATGGTCGACATCATGGCCCTCGGAGTCGACGCCGCGGTGGGCGGGATCGACCAGCGCAAGATCCACATGCTCGCGCGCGAGTACCTGCCCGACCTGGGGTACCGGGCCCCGGTCTGCCTCCACACCCCGATCCTGAACGGGCTCGACGGCAGGAAGATGTCCTCGTCGGCCGGGAACTACATCTCGGTCGCGGACGAGGAGGACGCGGTCCGGAAGAAGATGCAGAAGGCCTTCTGCCCTCCCGAGACGGCCGAGAACCCCGTGCTCCAGGTGCTGCAGTACCACGTCTTCCCGCGGCAGGGCGCCCTGGAGATCCGGCGGCCCGAGAAGTTCGGCGGCGACCGGGCCTTCGCGTCGTTCGACGCCCTCGAGGCCGCGTACGGCGCGGGCGAGGTCCACCCGGCCGATCTGAAGAAGGCCGCCGGCGAGGCCATGGTCGAACTCCTCCGGCCGGTCCGCGAGTACCTCGGGTGACGGGCATGGAGCGCGAAGACGACGACCGGTTCGACCAGCAGCTCGAGGCGCTCGGCGTCCGGGTCAAGGACGCGGACGAGTTCAAGGTCCGCGACAACGTCTTCGACGAGGTGACCCTGCTCGCGCTCTACAAGCTCGTCCACAAGAAGCGCCTCTCGGCGATCGGCGGCGCGATCTCGACCGGGAAGGAGGCGAACGTCTACCTCGCCGAGGCGGGCGATCGCGACGTCGCGATCAAGATCTACCGGATCCAGACCGCGAACTTCAACACGATGAGCGCGTACCTGGTCGGCGACCGGCGGTTCTCGTCGGTCCGGAAGACCCGGAAAGAGGTGATCTTCACCTGGACCAGGAAGGAGTTCGCGAACCTGAAGAGGGCCCACGACGCGGGCCTCGCCGTGCCCGAGCCGATCGCGTTCGACCGGAACATCCTCCTGCTCGAGTTCCTCGGGAAGGACGAGCGGCCGTACCCGCGCCTGAAGGACGCGGCGCCCGCGGATCCGGCCGCGACCTACGCCTGGGTGATCGAGTTCGTCCGCCGGCTCTACCAGGAGGCGAAACTCGTCCACGCGGACCTGAGCGAATTTAATATACTCGTCGGCGATCAGGTGTACGTCATCGACATGGGCCAGTCCGTGACCCCGGACCACCCGCAGGCGTTCCGGTTCCTGATGCGCGACATCCGGAACGTCAACCGCTACTTCGCGGAGCGCTGCGAGGTCCGGTCCGAGTTCGAGGTCTTTGCCGAGACGACCGGGATCCCGCTCGAGGCGGTCCTCGCGGGCGAACGAGAGCACTAGGAGAGATCATGCAGCAGGAGTTCAAGATTGCGGGGAACCGGATCGGGGTTCTGATCGGAAAGCGCGGAGAGACCAAGCGGGCGATCGAGGAGCAGACGGCAAGCGCCCTCACCATCGACTCGGAGGAGGGGCTCGTCACCGTCGAGGGCGAGGACCCGGTGCAGGTGCTCCTGGCCGGCTCGGTCGTCCAGGCGATCGGGCGCGGCTTCTCGCCCGAGAACGCGTTCGCGCTCCTCCAGGACGAGGACCTCATCTTCGAGCAGATCGATCTCGGGGGCCTGACCGACAGCCAGCGCCAGCTCGACCGGATCCGGGGACGGGTGATTGGCCGGGACGGGAAGGCGCGCGAGCAGATCGAGCACATGACCGGCACGCACCTCTCGGTGCAGGGCAAGACCGTCGCCCTGATCGGCCTCCCCGACCAGGTGAAGGACGCCAGGACGGCCATCGAGATGCTGCTCCGCGGCGTCCCCCACGAGTCGGTCTTCACGTTCCTGGACCGGAAGCGGAAAGAGGCAAAGGCCGACATGCTCAGCTACTATTATTGATCCGCCCGCGAGACGATCTCTGGGAAGCGGTTCCACTGGAGACCAGTACTTTGTTTTTACCGGTGAATATCCAAATGGGCGGCGCTCGTCGCGCGTTCCACTCGCGGCGAAGGGGTCGGCGTGAAGCTCGCTGACCTCCCGGTCCCGGCCGCGCTGATCGAGCGGCACGCGGCGCGCGGGATCACCGAGCTCTACCCGCCGCAGGCGGCCTGCGTCGAGCAGGGGCTGCTCGAGGGCAGGAACCTCCTGGTCGCGATCCCGACGGCGTCGGGCAAGACCCTCGTCGCCGAGCTGGCCATGCACCGCGCGATCGCCGCCGGGGGGAAGTGCCTCTACATCGTGCCCCTCCGCGCGCTCGCGGCAGAGAAGTACGCCGAGTTCGCGGAGGGGGCCCGCGTCGGGATCGCGACCGGCGACTACGACCGGCGCGACGACTACCTGGGACGAAACGAGATCGTTGTCGCGACCTCGGAGAAGGTCGACTCGCTCCTCAGGAACCGGACGCCCTGGCTGGCCGACGTGACCCTGCTCGTCGTGGACGAGATCCACCTGGTCGGCTCGCCCGACCGCGGCGCGACCCTCGAGCTCGTGATCGCGAAGCTCCGCCACCTCAACCCCTCGCTCCAGGTGATCGGGCTCTCGGCCACGATCGGGAACCCGGGGACGCTCGCCGAATGGCTCGACGCCTCCCTCGTCGCCTCCGACTGGCGACCGGTCCGGCTCCGGCAGGGGGTCTACTACCGCGGGCAGATCCGGTTCCACGACGGCTGCCGCGAGCTCGACGCGACGGCCTCGAAGTCCGACGACCTGAACCTCTGCCTCGACACCATCGCCGAGGGCGGCCAGTGCCTGGTCTTCGTCAACTCGCGCCGGAACGCCGAGGGGTTCGCGAAACGGGCGGCGACCGCGATCAAGTCGAAGGACCCCGCGCTCGCCGGGTACGCGCGCCGGATCACGGACCTCGCGACGACCGAGCTCGACCGGACGCTCTCCGCCTGCGTGGCCCGCGGGGCCGCGTTCCACCACGCGGGCCTCAGGCGCGAGTACCGCGGGCTCGTCGAGGAGGGGTTCCGGGCAGGGGCGATCAAGTGCATCGCCTCGACGCCGACGCTCGCGGCCGGCCTGAACCTGCCGGCGCGGCGCGTGGTCGTCCGCGACTGCTTCCGCTTCGCCGGCGGGCAGGGCATGGTCCCGATCCCGGTCCAGGAGTACCACCAGATGGCCGGGCGCGCGGGCCGGCCCCACCTCGACCCGTACGGCGAGGCCGTGCTGATCGCGAAGTCGGAGGAGTCGGTCGACGAGCTCTTCGAGCGGTACATCGACGCCCCTCCCGAGCCGATCGCGTCGCACTGCGGCGACCCGGGGGTGCTCAGCACCCACGTCCTCTCCCTGGTCGCGACCCGGTTCTGCCGGACCGAGGAGGACCTCGCCGCGTTCATGGCTACGACCTTCTACGGGCACACCCACCGCGACACGGGTGCACTCGGCCCCGCCATCGAGACGGCGCTCATCTTCCTCGTCGACGCCGAGATGGTCTCGGACCTCTCGGGCCGGTACGAGCCGACCGAGTACGGGAGCCTGGTCTCGCGCCTCTACGTCGACCCGGTGACGGCCGAGCAGGTCACGCACGCGCTCCTGGAGGCGGACGGGTTCACCGACGTCGGGATGCTCCAGGTCCTCTGCG
Source organism: Methanoregulaceae archaeon UBA288 (assembly GCA_002495225.1). GTDB lineage: Archaea > Halobacteriota > Methanomicrobia > Methanomicrobiales > Methanospirillaceae > UBA288. The sequence goes on from DAEF01000214.1 coordinate 10,422, forward strand.
CCACGCCGGACATGCCCGCGCTCTATGTGAAGGCGCGGGACATGGACGCGCTCTCGCGGTTCGCATACGAGCGCGAGGACGAGCTCTGGATGGAGTTCCCCTGGGAGTCGCAGGAGACCTTCTACCGCGCGCTCAAGACCGCTCTGCTGCTCGCCGACTACGTGGGCGAGGTCTCCGAGGAGACGATCTGCGAGCGCTACGAGGTCGCGCCCGGGGACATCCACTCGGCGGTCACGAACGTGGCCTGGCTGGTCCACGCGGCCACGCGCCTCTCGGGGATGTTCCGGCCGGAGTTCGAGCGCGCCGCGGGCGAGCTCGAGCTCTGCGTGGCGCACGGGGTCCGGCGCGAGCTCCTGCCCCTGATCCGCCTCCGCGGGATCGGCCGCGTCCGGGCGCGCCGGCTCTTCACGAACGGGATCACGGACCCGGAGGCGCTGAGCGCCGCGGGCCGCGACGAGGTCGCCCGGGTCATCGGGCGGGGGATCGCGGACCAGGTCTTCGCCCAGCTCGACGGGGGAACGGCCCGCGGGAGAGACAAGAGCGGGGAGGCGGGGCCGCGGCAGGCCTCGCTCCACCAGTTCGGGTGATACTGACGATGACAACCGGGATCCGGTACGCGACCGTGACGGTCGACGACCCCGCGGCGCTGCTCGCCGCGGTGCGCTGGATCGGCGAGGAGACAGGGACGCGTATCGTCCTCTTCGACGCCGACAGGATGGCTGGGCGGGCGCACGCCGAGGCCGCGATCGCGCACGCGCTCCGGTCGTGGGAGCGCGGCGACCCGATCGCCCGGACGGTCGAGATGGAGGCACTCCTCTACGCGGCCGGGACGAGGCAGACCCGGATCGGGCGGACCTTCGGGCTCCACCAGGGAGAGAACCGCTGCTGGATCGCCGTGTCGCCGCCGACCGACCGCGCCTGGACACTGCTCCTGGCGCTTGTCGAGTACGGAACGGAGCCGGATGACCTCACTCCCTCGCATCGCCGGCGGCTCTGCGACCTCTTCGGGATCACGCCGGCCGAGCTGGCCGTCGTCGGCGAGGACCGGCTGGCCGAGCTCGTGCTCGAGCGGGTCGCCCTGCTCGACGCGAACCGGTGATCACCGGCCGACGTGGGTCAGGATGTGGCCGATCTCGGGGAGGATCAGGTCCTCGAGCGCGAGTCGGGCCGCACCGGTCGACCCGGGGATGCAGAAGACGACGGAGCGGCCGACGAGGCCGGCCGAAGCCCGCGAGAGCATGGCCGCGGTCCCGATCTCCGCCAGGCTCCTGGCCCGGAAGAGCTCGCCGAAGCCGTCGATCGTCCGGTCGTAGAACGAGGCAACGGCCTCGATCGTGCAGTCGTCGTGGGTGAGCCCCGTCCCTCCCGAGAGCACGATGCAGTTCGCGCACTCGATCGCCCGGGCGACGGCGCCCCGGATCGCCGTGACGGTGTCCGGGACAATCGCGCTGTACACAACCGGGTGGCCGGCGGCAGTGAACCGGTCCCGGATCAGCTGCCCGCTGGTGTCGGTCGCCTCGGTACGGGTCGAGGAGACCGTGATCACGGCCGCCCGGACCTCGACCGGGCCACGGTGAGTCGGATCCATGGAGGATCCCTGGGTGCGGATCAGAGATGAAGGTTCCAGCTGGAGGTGAGAATCGTTCGACAGGACCGGGAATCCGCGTCCCCGTGCGTCTTCATGTGGTTTCCAGGACCGTTGACAGGGACCCCTTTATTTCCACTGGAACCCACGAATCGGGCAGCGCGATGCTCATTCCCGGGATCGCCGTCTTCAGTTCGCTCTGACAGTCGGAGTTCGTGCACCTCACGATCCGTTCCAATTATTTTTGATTTTCGTGCCCGCCTGCCTTCTCTGCTCTTCCCGTGATCAGGTTCTTGTAGTACGAGAGATATATGTACCAACTGCCGTTACCACGTTTTACAGAGACGGAGATCGCACTACCGTCTCCACTGGTTCCACAGGAAATCAAGGGGTGGGTGTCTCCCGCGCCGATCTCCTGGCGTGACGTACTCTCTTCGCTGTCCCGGAAAAGTCGTGCCAAGGACATCCGTCCATTCGATGGGATCGATCCGGGATCCCCGCGCCGCGTCTCTGCGAGGGGGATCGATCTCCAGTGGAAACAAGGGGGTCGTCAAACGCAGCAACGCTGTACAGAAAGATCCCGGCACGGCATTAGCGCTCCACGCGCTCCACTGGAAACAATGGGGTTCACAGATCTCCAGTTCGACGTGGCGATCACATTAATAGACTCCGAACACCAACGTACAGCTTCCAGTGCACATGACTCCGGACACCCCCCCGGTCGAGAACCCGTCGCTCGGTCTCTTCAAGAGGTACCTGACCGAGCGCGCCCGGATCTTCAGGAACCGGGAGGTGCTCCGACACTCCTATCGCCCCCAGATTCTCCCTCACAGGATGCCCCAGATCGACGAGATCGCCTCGATACTGGCTCCGTCTCTCCGGAACGAGACTCCGTCCAACATCCTGATCTACGGCAAGACGGGCACCGGCAAGACCGCCTGCGTCAGGTACGTCGGCGGCGAACTCGAGCAGGCCTCGAACCAGACCTCGCTCTGCACGGTGGTCCACATCAACTGCGAGGTGATCGACACCCAGTACCGGGTGCTCGCCCAGATCGCGAAAGAGGTCGAGCACCCCGAGGAGGTCTCGTCCGACAAGCTCCGGACCCACATCCCGATGACCGGCTGGCCCACGGACCAGGNNNAAGCTCGTCAAGAAGAGCGGCGACGACACGCTCTACAACCTGACCCGGATCAACGGCGACCTGAAGGCCTCCAAGGTCTGCATCATCGGGATCTCGAACGACCTCTCGTTCAAGGACTTCCTGGACCCCCGGGTCCTCTCGTCACTCTCCGAGGAGGAGCTCGTCTTCCCGCCGTACAACGCCCCGCAGCTCTGCGACATCCTCCAGCAGCGCGCGGACGAAGCCTTCGTCGAGGACACGCTCGACGACGGCGTGATCCCGCTCTGCGCCGCGCTCGCGGCCCAGGAGCACGGCGACGCCC
>DAEF01000223.1 GCA_002495225.1 Methanoregulaceae archaeon UBA288
CCCACCACCCCACCCTTTTTTCGCACGTCGTCTTTCTTCTCCAGAGTCACTCCTCAACCTCAGAACGGCTCGTCTCCCCCGAAGGGAGAGCACTGTTCCCCCGCCCATCACGGCGCCGGTAAACCGCCGTGTCATGGTGATCGTTCTCCGCCGGATCGACGTTTTCCCGGCACGGTTCGGCGCAAGGGCCCGAAGAGGCGAAATACCGAATATTCCCATCAGGAATAATGTGGCGGNNATGACGGATCTTGAATTCCTGACCCATTCGGGATTAAAAACACATCGGGGTATATCAATCTACGCAAAGATCTACTTCGCAAATTGGGCTGATTATTACCTTCGGAAATAACACAACAGTTTTATCGGGTGAAATTCAAGTTTAGATCGAATGGAGTGCAGCCTTTTTTTCAGGATCGGACTTCTTGTTCTCGTCGCCCTGATCGCGACCCCGTTCGTATCAGCGGCGACGGTCCAGGTCACCGGTCCAACCGTCATCTCGTCTCCTGGGATGTATGTCCTCGCGCAGGACATCACCACCAGTCAGAACCCGGCGATCTCGATAAAATGCTCCAATGTGATCTTCGACGGCAACGGCCACACCATCAACGGTGTGGACGCGTCGAACTCGTTCGGTATCCAGGTCAATAACGGCGGCACCCCTCTCACGGGCGTGACCGTCAAGAACGTCAAGCTCACGGATTGGTACGACGGCATCTACTTCAAGGGAGTGAACGCCGGGCGGATCGAGTCCGTGACGGCCACGAGCAACGTGAGGGCGGGCATCAGCCTTCGCACGGCAAACGACAACGTCATCTCCGGGTGCACGGCGAACGAGAACGGGCAGGGGATGTATATCTGGTCCGAGTGCTCGAGGAACCGGATAGAGTCCTGCACGATGTCCAGCAACGGCGAGATGGGACTCTGGCTGGCCTCGACCGGTCGCACCGCGAGCGGGATCGTCTACGACTCGACGGCCAACCAGGTCATCGGGAACACGGCCACCGGAAACAGGCGGATGGGCCTCTACGTGGACTTCTCCCATGGCAACGTCCTCTCGAACAACCACGTCACCTCCAACAGCGCCTTCGGTATCTTCCTGGACTACTCGACACGGACCCGTATCGAGTCCAACACGGTCTCCGGCGGGTCCGAGCAGGCCATCTACCTCTACGACGCGGACAGCACCGAGATCATCGGCAACACCGTCTCTGGCGCGGGCGACTACGGGATCTGGATCTCGTCGTCGAGCGGCAACACCCTCCGGTCCAACGTGATCACGCAGAACGGGAAGGGCGGGATCGTTTTGAACGGCGAGGAGACCATCCCCGCGAACGACAACACGGTCGTCTCGAACACGGTCCGCGACAACGGGGATGTGGGCATCTACCTCTGCCGCTCGAGCGGCAATACCATCGCGAACAACCTCTTCTCGAACCCGGTGAACGCCCGGTACGGCGGCAGCTGCGGGCCGAGCACCTGGTCGGGCCAGCAGCTGGCCGGCACCTCGATCGCGGGCGGCCCGGCGATGGGCGGCAACTACTGGGGCGCCCCGTCGGGGAACGGTTTCTCCGACACGACCCCCGACGCGAACGGCGACGGGATCTGCGACCGGTCCTACGCGATCAACTCGGCCAACATCGACCTCCTGCCACTCGCCCGCGCCTCAGGTGCCCCCGCGACCGTCACGACGACCGCGATCCCAACAACGACCGTCCCGTCGATGACCGTGACCGAACTGCCGCCGGTTCCACAGGCACCGTTCCCCGCGGCACACGCCCTGCCCTGCACGATCGAGGCTGAACAGTTCGACGTCGGCGGCGAAGGCGTTGCGTACGGCGACTACGAGCCCGCGAACCAGGGCACGAACACGGTTCTCCGCCCCGGCGAGGGCGTGGATATCGACACCGGCGGCGGGATCACCAACGTCGCGTACACCCGCGACGGGGAGTACCTCGAGTACTCCGTCGACGTGAACGCCGCCGGCAACTTCGTCCTCGTGCTTCGCGCGGCGAACCCCGACCCGGCCGCGAAGGCCGTGAAGGTCTACCTCGACGGCGCCCCCGCCGGACAGGTTTCGGTCGGCCCGACCGGCAGCTGGACCGTCTACCAGGAGTTCGCCGGCTCCGCCCCCCTCCAGCTATCCCAGGGCCGCCACGTCGTGAAGCTCGCGTTCGAAGGGGTCTCCCGGATCAACCTGGACCGGCTTGCCTTCTCGACGGTTGATGCGCCGACCGTCGCGCCCACGACCATGGCCACTCCCCCGCCCATCCTCCTTCCCACGCCGACGGTTTCGCCCACGACCGGACCCGAACTGCAGACAACGTCGCTTCCCCCCCTGCCCGGCGGCGCCGGTTCCCCCCTCGACCCCGACAACGACGGGCTGTACCAGGACGTGAACGGCAACGGGCGGACCGACTTCGCCGACGTCACGCTCCTCTTCAACAACCTGGGCGAAGTCGCGAGCACCTATCCTGCCCCGGTCTTCGACTTCAACGTGAACGGCCGCATCGACTACAGCGACGTGATCGTCCTCTACGGCGGGCTCTGAGCCAGCCACTCACTTTTTGTCAGGCCTCCTCCCGAACCACCATGGAGAATGTTCTCATCGTCCACGCCGTGTCCGAGCCCGAGTCCCTCAACGGCGCCCTGCTCGCGGCCGCTCTCAAGACCTTTGAGGACCTGAGGAAATGCGTGGAGGTCCCGGACCTCTACGGCGTGAGATCGAGACCGACTTTTCAGACCGCCGTGACACCATGCTCTTCGACCCGGCCGCCGGGCAGGTCCACGCCATGACCTCCGGGTCGATCGCACCCACCATCGCGTCCGAAGCGAGATGGTCCGGCGCGCCGATCTCCTGATCGTCCAGTTCCGGCCCTGGTCGACCTTGATACCTGGAACCCTGAAAGACTGGTTCAACCGGGCCTGTGTCGCGGGGTTCGTGGTGAACGCCGGGACGAAAGAGGCAAACGGTCGCTGGCTCCGGGGAGGGAGAGAGGCGCTGGTCGTCGTCGTGACCGCCCGGCTCGCCGCCCGAGCTCTATGCTCCCGACGGACCTCACGGCGGCCTCCACGGGCACCTCCGGCTCCTGACCCACACCACCCTCGAGTTCTGCGGCGTCGAGGTGCTGCCAGTTCACGTGGTCTACAGCGCGGCGGGGATCGCGCCCATCGACGCCGACCACGAGGTCGAGCTCTGCCAGGACCGCCTCCTCGCCATCGATGCGTGAGCCTTATGTCGCGCGAATGCATACGGAGTAAGCCATGACGCAGCTCTCTGGCGCGGAGGGACAGGCAGCCCTCGCCCTCGCCCGCCGGGTTGTCGAGGCCGCGGTGCGGCGCGAGCCCCTCGACCGGGGGGCGCTCCCTCCGGTCTTCTCCGAACGGCGGGGCGTCTTCGTCACCCTGACCGAGGACGGGCAGCTCCGTGGGTGCATCGGCCTCCCGTACCCGATCGCCCCGCTCGCCGACGCGATCGTGGAGGCCGGCGCGTCGGCCGCGCTCACGGACCCGCGGTTCTCGCCGGTACGGCCGGCCGAGCTCTCGCGGATCCGGGTCGAGGTGACCGTGCTGACCACGCCGGCACCGATCCCCGGGCCGGCCGAGCGCCGGGCCGACCACGTCGAGATCGGGAGGCACGGTCTGATCGTGCGCGGCCAGGGCACGAGCGGACTGCTCCTGCCGCAGGTGGCGACCGAGTACGGCTGGACCCCCGTCGCGTTCCTCGACCAGACCTGCATCAAGGCCGGCCTCCCCGGCGGGTGCTGGCGCAGCACCGGGGTCGAGGTCAGCCTCTTCGAGGGCCAGATCTTTCACGAGTAGGAGCATTATGGCGTTCGGATTCGAGCAGCAGCACAAGGATATTGCCGGCCGCGTCGGGCGGCTCAGGGTCGGGACAAAGGTCGTCCGGACCCCGGCCCTCCTCCCGGTGGTCAACCCCCACCTCCAGATCGTCACCCCCGCCGAGATGCACGCGATGGGCATCGAGGCCCTGATCACGAACGCCTACATCTTCTACCGGAGCGACCGGTTCCGCGATGCCGCCCTCGAGCGCGGGCTCCACGCGTTCCTCGACTTCCCGGGCGTGATCATGACCGACTCCGGGTCGTTCCAGCTCTCGGTGTACGGCGACGTGGAGGTCGGCAACCGCGAGACCCTCGCGTTCCAGCAGCGGATCGGCTCGGAGATCGTCGTCCCGCTCGATTTGCCGACACCGCCGTCGGCCGACCGGGCGACGGCCGAGGCCGAGCTCGCGACCACGCTCGCCCGGATCGCCGAGGCCCGCGGGATCGTCGGCGACGCCGCGCTCCTCGCGGTACCGGTCCAGGGCGGGCTCTTCGAGGACCTCCGCGAGGAGGCGGGCCGGGCCGTGAGCGACAGCGGCGCCGTGATCGCCCCGATCGGGGCCGTGGTGCCGCTCATGGAGAACTACCGCTACCGCGACCTGGTCCGGGTCGTGCTCGCGGCCAAGCGCGGCCTTGCGCCCGGCACCTGCGTCCACCTCTTCGGGGCCGGCCACCCGGCCATGCTCGCGCTCGCCGTCGCGATGGGCTGCGACCTCTTCGACTCGGCCGCGTACGCGCTCTACGCGAAGGAGGGCCGGTACCTGACCGTCCACGGCACGCTCGCGCTCGCCGAGCTCGCCGAGCTTCCCTGCTCGTGCCAGGTCTGCCGCTCGCACTCGGCCGACGAGATCCGCGCCTCGCCCGAGCGCGAACGCCTGCTCGCGCTCCACAACCTCGCCGTGACCCTCGGCGAGATGGCCCGGATCCGCCAGGCGATCCTGGACGGGACCCTCTGGGAGCTCGTGGACGAGCGCTGCCGCTCCCACCCCCGGCTCCTCGACGGCTACCGCGAACTCGTCCGGGCGGCGCCCGCGCTCGAGGTCTCGGACCGGTCCACGAAGCGCCGGTTCTTCTACCGCGGCGACGAGTCCTGCGGCCGCACGGAGGTCGTCCGGTACCACCGCGACCTCGCGCGGTTCGAGCTTCGCGGCCGGGTGCTGGTCTCGTTCGAGAACCGGCCCGAGCCCGGGTACGACCACTGCCTCGGCTTCCGCCCGCCGTTCGGCCCGTACCCGCCCGGCCTTGCCGAGACCTTCCCGATCGGCCAGTGCGAGGTCCCGTCCTGGGACGAGGCGATGGTCCGGGCCGGGTGCGCGGGGCTCGCGGCGCTCGTCGCGGCGAACCCCGGCGCGGCCGTCTCGGTCCGGTGCGGAACGCGCTGGGCTTCGCTCGTCGCGACCGCCGTCCCCGAAGCTGAGGTGCTCGCCGATGAGGGTTGAGATCCGGGCCCGGGACGGGCTGGCCCGCGGCGGGACCCTGGTCCACGGCGACCTCAGCCTCCCCTCGCCGGGCGTCGCGGAGACCGACGCCCTCTTCCCCTCGCTCGCGCGGCGAACGCTGGAGAACGTCCCGCTCGCCGCCGGCGAGGCCTTCGTCCGCGCCTGGCTCGTTTCGGGCGAGGAGCCGCACGCGGTCCACCCGGCCGAGACCGGCCCCGTCTCCCCCGGCGCGGCCATCATGGTCGCGAACTGGCAGACAGTCCTGGCGGACCCGGCCGCGTACGTCCGGTTCCTGGTCGCGCTCAAGGAGCGGCTCCCGCCGGACGCCCCCCTGTACGCGCCGGCCGCCGCCCTCCCGTCGAACGCGGCCCTGCTCGCCTGGTCCGGGTTCGATCTCTTCGACTACACGGGCCCGGACCTCGCGACCGTTCGGAACCGGTTCCTCACGACCGAGGGCGAGTTCCCGGCCGACGCGCTCGGGAGCGGGCTTTGCTCCTGTTCCGGGTGCGCCTCGGGCGATCTCGGCCGGCACAACCGGCTCGCCCTCGATTCCGAGCTCGCCCTGGTCCGGCGGTTCGTCCACGACGGCCGGCTCCGGGACCTGGTCGACGCCCGCTGCCGCCTCGACGCGAACTCCGTCGCCGTGATGCGCCTGCTCGACCGGCGGTACGCGTTCGTCGAGCGCTGGACCCCCGTGACGGGCCCCGCGCCCATGCGCGCGAACTCGTCCGAGGCGCTGGGCCGGCCCGAGGTGCGCCGCTTCGCCGAGCGGGTGCTCGAGCGGTACCGCCCGGCCCGGACGGACGCGGTCGTGCTCCTGCCCTGCTCGGCGAGAAAGCCGTACTCGCTCTCCCGGAGCCACGCCCGTTTCGCGTCCGCCGTCCGCGACCGGGCGCACGAGCTGATCGTCACCTCCCCGCTCGGGATCGTGCCGCGGGAGCTCGAACTCTGCTACCCGGCCGCGCACTACGACGTCCCCGTGACCGGGTACTGGGACGCCGAGGAGGTCGCCGTGATCGCGGCCTCTCTCGCCTCCTACCTGGAGCGCCACGGCTTTGCGCGCGTGATCGCCCACCTCGAGGGCGGGGCGCTCCGCGTGGCCGAGGTTGCGGCCGGCGAGGTGGGATGCGCGCTCGAGCCGACGGTCGTCGACGGCCGGCCGACCTCGGACGCCTCCCTCGCCGAGCTCGACGCGGCCCTCGACGGCTCCCGCCGGCAGCGCGAGGACCCCCTCCGCGGCCTCGCCCTCTACCAGTTCGACTGCGAACTGGCCACGGCTGGGCTCCGGAGCCGCGGGCGATACCCGAACGTCCAGTACCTCCGCGGCCGGAACCCCGTCTTCGGGATCGACGCGTCCTCGGGCCTGCTCCGGCCGACCTTCGAGGGCTGGTCCCTCCTCGGCGACGGCTACCGCGTCGAGATCGACGACTTCGTGCCCCAGGGCGACGTGCTCGCCCCCGGCGTGCTCGACGCGGACCCGCGGATCCGCCCCGGGGACGAGGTGCTCGTGGTCGGCCCGTCCGCGTACGCCACCGGGCGCGCGGCCATGTCCGCGGACGAGATGCTCCGGTCCGCGCGCGGGGTCGCGGTCAGAAGGCGTAAGGTAATGAAACGGGAGCGCGAATAAGTGCAGAAGAGCCCGCAGGGTTCGGAGGCAGTCTGAGTGTACAGGGTGATGAAGGCCGAAGCGCTGGCCGACCGCGTGCACGCGCTCGAGGTCGAGGCGCCGCACGTGGCCCGGCACGCACGGGCCGGGCAGTTTCTGATCGTCCGCGTGGACGCGGACGGAGAACGCATTCCTCTCACGATCTCGGCCGTCGACGGCGACCTGGTCCGGGTGATCTTCATGACGGTCGGCGCGACCACGCACCGCCTCGCGGAGCTCGGCCCCGGCGACGAGATCCGCGACGTGGCCGGCCCGCTGGGACGGCCGAGCGAGATCCCCGCGAACAGCACCTGCGTCGTCGTCGGCGGGGGAGTCGGCATCGCCTCCTGCCCGATCATCGCCCGGGCCCTGAAGGCGGCCGGCAACCGCGTGATCGGGATCATCGGGGCGCGGAACGCGGACCTGCTGATCCTGGAGGACGAGATGCGGGAGGTCTGCGACGACCTCTTCGTGACCACGGACGACGGGTCGAAGGGGCGCCACGGGTTCGCGGCCGACGTGCTGAAGGAGCTGATCGAGGACGAGCAGGTCGACTGCGTCTGGATCATCGGCCCCGCGATCATGATGAAGGTCACGAGCGGGGTCACCCGGCCGAAGGGGATCCGGACCCTGGTCAGCCTGAACCCGATCATGGTCGACGGGACGGGCATGTGCGGCTCCTGCCGCGTGGTCGTGAACGGCGAGACGCGGTTCGCCTGCGTCGACGGCCCGGAGTTCGACGCGCACGCCGTGGACTTCGACCGGCTGATGCAGCGGCAGCGGATCTACCTCGAGGAGGAGCGCGAGGCGCTCGAGCACCACCACGCGTCCCGCTGCGGCTGCGAGACGGGGGGTCACCATGGCTGATCGGGCTCCGGAGACGCGGGTGAACGACTTTGCCGAGGTCGACCTCGGGCTCTCGCCCGGCGAGGCCGTTGCCGAGGCGGAGCGCTGCCTCCAGTGCAAGAAGCCGCTCTGCGTCGCCGGCTGCCCGGTCGGGATCGACATCCCGGGGTTCGTCCTCGCCATCGCGGAGGGCCGCTTCGCCGATGCGCGCGAGCGGATCCTGGAGGCGAACCTGCTCCCGGCGATCTGCGGCAGGGTCTGCCCGCAGGAGACCCAGTGCGAGGGGGCGTGCATCCTGGGCAAGAAGGAGCGCGCGATCAACATCGGCGCCCTCGAGCGGTTCGCGGCCGACGTCGGCGAGGAGGAGGAGGTCGCGCGGGCACGGACTCGCCCGCCCACGGGCCGGCGCGTGGCCGTCGTGGGCTCGGGCCCGGCCGGCCTCACGGCCGCGGCCGAGCTGGCGCGGCTGGGCCACGCGGTCACGCTCTTCGAGTCCCTCCACGAGCCCGGGGGCGTCCTCGTGTACGGCATCCCCGAGTTCCGCCTGC
>DAEF01000201.1 GCA_002495225.1 Methanoregulaceae archaeon UBA288
AGTCGGTCGCGATCATCGCGTAGAGCCCGGGGAAGGTCGCGCCCACGAACCCCTCCCATTCGCGGTCGGCTGCGGCCGCGAGCGCGTCGACCGAGGTCGACGTCCCGACGTCTGTCATCTTCTCGACGCCGGCCGCGACCACGACGTCCTCGAGGCCCGAGGCGACCGCGATCACGGCCTGACGGAAGGCGAGCGAGCCCGAGCAGCAGGCCGACTCGACCCGCGTCGACGGGATATGGCGCGAGGCCAGGCCCGCGTGGTCCGCGATCAGGGCACCGACGTGCTCCTGATCGACAAAGCGCCCGGCCGACATGTTGCCGACGTAGAGCGCGTCGATCCCTTCGCCCGAGAGCTGTGCGTCCTCGAGCGCCTTGGCGCCCGCCTCGAGGAAGAGGTCGCGAAACGAGGTCTCCCACTTCTCCCCGAAGGTCGTGCATCCGATTCCGATTACGGCGACGTCTCTCATCACTGCATCACGATCTTTCCCTTGTGCCTGGCATAGCGTGCATAGTCGACGTAGATCGGGTTCGACAGGAGCTCGCGCACGGTCGGGGCCGCGCCCCGCCGGAACCACTCCGCCTCGATCGCGTCGGTCACCTCGATGTCGAACGAGTCCGCCCCGGCCCCCGAGCCGAACGAGGTGGCGAAGATCCGGTCGCCCGGCTTCGCGACGTCGAGGGTCGCGGCCAGGCCGATCATGGTCGCCCCCGAGTAGGTGTTGCCGAGGGTCGGGACCACGAGCCCGGGCCGGATCTGCTCGGGCGTGAAGCCGAGCTGCTGCGCGACCCGCCGCGGGAACTTCGCGTTCGGCTGGTGGAAGACCGCGTAGTCGTAGTCGGTCGCGCTCTTGCCGGCCTGCTCGAACAGGAGCTTGGCCGCGCCCTGGACGTGCTTGAAGTACCCGGGGTCGCCCGTGAACCGGCCGCCGTGGCGCGGGTAGTTCTGCCCCTCGCGCCGCCAGAAGTCGGGCGTGTCCGTCGTGAACGAGACCGTCCGGTGGATGGTGGCGATGGGGTCCCGGTCCCCGATCAGGAACGCGGCGCCGCCCGCGGCCGCCGTGTACTCGAGCGCGTCCGAGGGCGCGCCCTGCGCGACGTCCGAGCCGATGGCGAGGCCGTACGTGACCATGCCCGCGCCGACCAGTCCCATGCAGGCCTGGATCCCGGCCGTGCCGGCCTTGCAGGCGAACTCGTAGTCCGCCGCCGTCATGGTCGGCGTCGCCCCGATCGCCTCGCCGACCGTGCACGCGGTCGGTTTGACCGCGTACGGGTGTGACTCGGACCCGACGTAGACCGCCCCGATCTCGGGGGGGTCGATCTCGCGGCGGGCCAGCGCGAAGCGGGCGGCCTCGACCGCGATGGTCGCGGTGTCCTCGTCGACGTCGGGCAGGGACTTCTCCTTGACCCCGAGGCCGCCCATGATGTCCTGTGCGTTGGCGCCCCAGACCCGGGCGATCTCCTCGAGCCGGATCCGGTACCGGGGGATGTATGCCCCGTAGGTGATGATGCCTGTCATGCCGTCCTCTGTCTGCCGGCAAAGCCGGTGCCTGGTTGTACGTGTGATCTCTGTCCCGGCAGGACCGGATCTCACCACTCGGTCGCCCGCAACGAGGTGACGAGCGGGTCGAGCTCGGCGCGGGTGGTCAGCAGCGTGATCCGGTCGCGTTCGGCGAGCCTGGGCACCATCGGGTGGACGTCCTCGGGGCCGAGCCCCTGGAGGACGACGCAGCGCGGCTTGAACGCCGTCACCCGGATCGCGACCATGGGCGACTTGCCGTTCGAGACCCCCGCGAAGATGAGGGCCCGCTCGGTCGACCAGCCGTAGATCCGGCTGAACTCGTCGGACGAGAGCTGCAGGATCGCGTTCAGGCTGTTGACCACCGTGTACCCGAAGAGCGTCTGGTCGAGCGAGCCGGTGATCAGATCGGCGTCGACGAGCTCGGCGAACCGCCGGAGCGGAACCGGTGCCGCGAACTCGTGGAGGTCGTGGATCACCTCGTCGTCGAGCTCGGCGAAGAGCATCCGGCCAAACCGTTCGATGTGCCGCCCGCCCCGGGCCTCGTCCATGGAGAGGATCGCGTCCACGATCTTCCCCACGACGGCCGTGCCCGGGCTCTTGCGCCGGCCGCTCTCGTAGTCCGAGATGACCGACGGCGAGACCTCGAGCCGCACGGCGAGGTCGGTCTGGGGGATCTCAAAGCTGAGCCGCCACTTCTTGAGCGCCCTGCCGGGGGAGTCCGAGAGCGTGATCTCGCCGGCCATCTTCTCGGCCAGTCGATGCCGCAGCCCGGACTTCATGGGGATCAGGTCGGCACCGTGCATTAAATAATTAACGAATCCTGCTTCGACAGTTCACGAAGATCGGTCCTCGTGTGCATGGCCGCCCCGCCCCGCGCGAGGACCAGTGCGCGGCGGGCGCACCAGCGCGGAGACCTGTCGCGTCCCGGGAACGGGGACTCCCGGCACGCCCGAACGAGGGGCGCTGCGAGACCGGTTCCGCCGGATCCACCCGGCACCGCGTTGACCCGGACGTGTGCTGGGCCCCGGCCGACCACGATGGTTGCCGATGCGTTCGCGGCATGCCCGTCTCCACCCCGGCGTTCGACGTCTGCCGTTGCCCGGACTCGACGATCGGGCGATCGCGTGCCGACGGCCGGGGTGCGGGGCTCATCGCCGACGATCGAAAAAGCGGTCCTGCGGCCCGGTTCCCGGGTGGGACCGGGGTTCCGGTCACGTGACTTTCTGCCGGGCGCCGCCCGAAAACGCCGGGGGCGCGGGCCAAAGTGATGATCGCCAACGCTGCCCCGGCGTCGTCGTGGAAGAGAGGGGGACGGCTCGCTGCCGCGCGAACACCCGTACCCGGGGGTTCGGGCCGTCGGCGGCGCGGACGCGCCCCCGCGCGGCCCGGCCCCTTCACAATCCATAAATACCAAGCATCTCAATATTGGAACCTGTGACGATCGAGGCCGCGGACCTGGCATGCCTGAAGGCGATCGCGCTGCTCGGCGGGTGCCGGGGGCCGGTCCACGTCTCGGCCCAGTCGCTCGCGTCCGCGCTGGGCACGAGCCCCCAGACGGCGGCGCGGCGGCTCCAGTCGCTCGAGTCCGCGCTCCTCGTCACCCGTTCGGTCCGGCCCGGGGGCCAGCACGTCTCGATCAGCCGGACGGGCGAGGAGGCCCTCCACCGGGAGTACTCGGACTACTGCCGGCTCTTCGGGGGCTCATCGGCCGGGTTCGTGATGACCGGCCAGGTCGTGAGCGGCGTGGGCGAGGGGCGGTACTACATGGGCCTGCCCGCGTACCGCGAGCAGTTCGCGGCCGTGCTCGGCGAGGACCCGTACCCGGGGACGCTCAACCTCCGGCTCGACGGCGCGAGCGTGCCCATCCGAAAGCGGCTCGACGCCCTCGACTGGACGCCGATCCGGGGCTTCGTCGCGGAGGCCCGGACCTTCGGCGACGCCCGGGCCCTGCCCTGCCGGATCGGTGAGCACCGGTGCGCCATCGTCGTGCCGGGCCGGACCCACTACCCCGAGGACGTCGTCGAGGTGATCGCCGGGGTGCCCCTCCGCGAGGCCCTCGGCCTCGCCGACAAGGACCGCGTGGCGATCGAGGTCCGGGACGAGAGAGGAGATGATGCAGAATGATTGACGAGGCGCTTGCCGCGCTGCGGGATGGGCGGTTCATCCTGCTCTACGACTTCGACAACCGTGAGGGAGAGACCGACTTTGCCATCCGCGCGGACGCGGTGAGGCCCGCGCACCTGCGGCAGATGCGAAAGGACGGGGGCGGGCTGATCTGCTGCGCGCTCCCGCACGAGGCGGCCGAACTGCTGGGACTGCCGTTTGCCCACGACGTCCTCGAGGCGGCGGGCGTCGGCGTGCGCGACCACGTGATCCCGTACGACCGGAAGAACCGGTCCTCGTTCTCGCTCTGGGTCAACCACGCCTCGACCTTCACGGGGATCACGGACAACGACCGGGCGACCACGATCAACGCGGTCGCGGACCACGTCCGGCGGGCCCTGGCCGGCGACGAGACCCGGTTCTACGACGAGTTCCGCCTGCCGGGCCACGTCCCCCTCCTCCGCGGCGCGGACGGCCTCCTCTCGCGCCGCTGCGGCCAGACCGAGCTCTCGCTCGTGCTCGCCGCGATGGCCGGGATCACCCCCGCGATCGTGGTCTGCGAGATGCTCGACGACGAGAGCGGCAAGGCCCTGCAGCAGGCCGACGCGCAGGCCTACGGCGAGGCCCACTCGATCCCGTTCCTCGAGGGACGCGAGGTCGCGGCCCGGTGGCCAGACTCCTCGGCCTGCAGCACCTCCGCGGCCCCGGCCGCCCGCTGATCCCCCGGGGACCTCCGCGTCCCCGTCGATCCGGGGTCGTCATTTTTCAATAGCCATAAATACCAGGTCGCCGAATGCCGGGGCAGACCAGGAGGAACACCTCGATGCAGACCAACCATCCCGCTGCGACAGGACCGGAACTGCGCCCGAAGCGCCGGCCCGGCAGCGACGACGCGCAGGTCGACTACCTCGTCGGTCTTCCTCTCCGACGACGACCCCGGCTCTCGCTGGAAGGCGGCGCAGGCGCTCGGGCGGTTACAGAACCCGGCCGCCGTGGACCCCCTGCTCCGGGCGCTCCACGACGACGACTGGCGCGTCCAGCAGAAGGCCGTCTGGGCCCTCGGCTCGATCGGCGACCCCCGCGCGATCCCGCTTCTGCGGCGACGCTACCTGGAGGCCGACGGGGGGCTCCGCGCCCTGATCGTGGAGGCCCAGGAGATGATCCGGAGCCGGATGTACCGGCCCGAGTGACACCCCGCTCTTCAGAACGCCGTCGCCGCGTACGCGGCCCCGAGCACGACGAGGGCGATCCCGCACGCGCCGAGCAGCAACCGGTAGTTCCGGTCAGAGAGGAACGCGGAACCGCGCGCGACCCCGGCGCCGACGAGCAGAAGCCACCCCAAATCGGCCGCGCCGTGCCCGGCGAGATAGAAGCCCGCATTTGCGGGGCCGGCCGCGAGGGCGTCGGCCAGCAGGGCGCCGCCGAGCGTGACCCACCAGAGCCAGAAGTAGGGGTTCGCGACCGAGGTGATCGCCCCCGCGAAGAACGGGCCGACGGGGGCGGCGCTCCCGGTCGGCGCCAGGGTCGCCGTGCGCGCCCCGCGCACGGTCAGGAGACCGAAGCCGACGAGGGCCGCCCCGCCGACGAGTGCGATCCCGGCCCGGTGGGAGAGGACCAGCGGCGCGACGCCGAGGACGAGCGCGACCACGAGCAGCCCCTCGACCAGGAGGTGGCCGGCCGCGACGCGCCCGCCGACGAGCGGGCCGTGCCGTGCCGCCCCGGAGATCGTGGCGAGCAGGGTCGGCCCGGGCGCGAGCGCGCCGGAGAGGCCGATCGCGAACCCGAGCAGGAGCGACTCGAGGAGGAACATGGGGCGGTGCTTGATATTGTCGGGGCCACAATGAAAAACCTGGCGTCGATGACAGAACGAGTGAAACCGGCACCGGGGCGGGACCGGACGAGCGCCGCGCCCATCCCGCCGGTCACGGTCGCGCTCGACCCCGGCACGGCGGCCTGGTCGCTCCGGCGGTTGCTCCGGCGCGTGAGCGTTGCGCTCGGCACGCCCCCGCTCGACCCGGTCCTGGCGGTCACGCGGCCGTTCCGGCTCGAGGGGGGGGCCGGTCTTGCCGCGGTCCGTGCGGCAATCCGGCCCGCGATCCCCGCGGCGCCCTGGCTCGCGTACGACCTCGACGGGTTCGCGGCCGGACCGGGTGGGACGGTCGGCCTGGGGCTCCGGCCGTCGGCTCCGCTCGAGGCCGCCGCCGCGGCGATCGAGGCGGCCCTTTCGTCGGTCGCCGTCCCGGCCGACCTCCCGGGCGAGCAGTTCCTCGTCCCGGCCGCCCGCGGGCTCGATCGCCGGGCGCTCCGCGCGGCACTGCCGGCCCTGGGCCTTGCCCGTCTCCCGTGGTACCGCCGGCTCCTCGCGCCCTTCGGGGCCGCGGGGGCTGCCGCCGACCTCCCTCCCCCGCTCCGGCCCCACGAGGCGATCCGGCTCCTCGTCCTCGTCGGTGGCCGCCCGGCGGCCGGGTACGACCTCGCCGCCCGACGCTGGCTAAGCCGGGCCGAGCTCGGCGACCGCGCTGCCCAGGGGACGGCCCTGCGGGGGTACCGCCGGGCACGGGGCTTCGAGCTCGCGGCCCCCGCGCCGCACCGGCCCGGGGAGACCTGGCTCCTCTCCGACCTCCACCTGGGCCACCCGGGGATCGCCCTCTACGCCGCCCGGCCGTTCCTCGCCTCCGACGTCGGCGAGATGGACCGGGTCCTGGTCGGGAACTGGCGCAGCACCGTCGCGCCCGAGGACAGGGCCTTCCTCCTCGGCGACCTCTGCGCCGGCCCGGACCCCGGCGCGTACCGGGCGGCCGTCGCGGGTCTCACGGGCCGGCTCACCCTCGTCCGCGGCAACCACGACCCGGACCTTCCCGGGCTCGCCCGCTCGGTCGCGTTCGAGGCCGGCGGCCACCGGTTCCACGCCGTCCACGACCCGGCCGACGCGCCCCGAAAGATCGACGGCTGGGTGGTCCACGGACACGTCCACGACAGCGACCTGCGCCGGTTCCCGTTCTTCGACCCGGTCGCTCGGCGAATCAACGTCTCGGTCGAGACCGCCGGGTACCGCCCGGTCCCGCTCTCGCTCGTCTGCGACCTGATCCGCACGGAGAGCCGGCCAATCCTCGTGAGAGGGCCGGAACCGCCGCCCCCGGGTGCCTTCGCCGTGGGTGGTCCCGATACATCCCTTCTTAAGGGTGGAGTTACCATGTAGTGCAGCAGTTTTCCCAAGCTGTTGGAAAAGCATCATGTACAACTCGAATTTTGGCGGTCGCTCTGACCGCCCACGTGAGATGACCAAGGTCATCTGTTCAGACTGTGGAAAGGAGTGCGAGGTCCCGTTCAAGCCGACCGAGGGCCGCCCGGTGTACTGCCAGGAGTGCCTCCCCAAGCACCGGCGCCCCCGGTTCTAATCACCTCCTTTCTTACCTTTTTCCGGCGCCGTACCGGGCACGTCCGCTGAGGCGGACCGCAGGTCTTTTCAGTCCGCCTGATATTCTAGTATAGATGGCTTCTCATCCGATACGGACGACACTGCTCGTCCTCTGCCTCGTCGCCCTCGCCGCTCCCTGCTGGGCCGCGGCCCCGATCGGGGGCTCGACCGGCACCTTCGTAGTGCACGCTCCGGTCGACGGCGCGCAGGTCTGGTTCGACAACGACCACAAGGGCGCGATCGCCGGCGGCACGCTCTCCGTCCCGGTGTACACGACCGCGACCCCGTACCAGGTCTACCGGGTCGAGGCGGACGGCTACGAGCCGTTCCTCGGCATGATCACGCAGTACCCGGCCAGCGGCGGGACGATCGATCTGCAGGCGACGCTCGTGAAGGAGCCGATCGGCGGCTCCATGGGCGCCTACCGGTTCGAGGCCGCCGTCGAGGGGGCCTACGTCTACCTCGACGGCGAGTTCCAGGGCGCGATCGAGAACGGTTCACTCGAGGTCCCGGTCTTCACGACCGGCACGCCGTTCCGGAACTACGCGGTCCAGGCCCGCGGGTTCGTGACCGCGACGGGCCCGGTCCCGGGGGTCCCGTCGGTCGGCGAGACCGTCGCGGTCCCGGTCGCGCTCATACCGCGCGCGGCCCCGACCGCGATCGGCGGTGACCGCGGCGCCTACCTCGTCCTCTGCCCGGTCGAGGGCGCCATGGTCGCCTTCGACGGCGACAGCAAGGGCACGATCCAGAACGGCGAACTCCTCGTCCCGGTCTACGTGACGGGCACACCGTACCGGACCCTCCGTATCACGGCCGGCGGGTACCAGCCGTACTCGGCCCCGATCTTGAAGTACCCGGCGAAGGACGAGGTCGTGAACCTCTACGCGGTCCTCGAGCCGACGGCGCCGGCCACGACGGCCGCGCCGATCGGCGGCGACATCGGCTACTACCTGGTTCACTCGAACGCCGAGGGCGGCACGGTCGCCTTCGACGACGAGGTCAAGGGCACGATCACGAACGGAGTCCTGAACGTCTCGGTCTTCGTGACCGGGACGCCGTACCGGACCTGGTCGGTCGCGAAGGAGGGGTACGCCCCCTTCAACGGAACGATCAGCGTCTACCCGGCGAAGGGCGAGACGATCGACCTCCAGGCCGTGCTGACCGTGCTGCCCACGACGGTCGCGACCACGAACGCGACCACGGCGGCCCCGGCCACGAACGCGACCACGGCGGCCCCGGCCACGACCGCGGCCCCGCTCTCCGGGCTCTGCATCGCCGGCGCCCTGCTCTCGCTCGCGGCGCTCGGGCTCGCGGCCCGGCGGCGCTGACCTACCCCTTTTTTACCTCACTTCTTCCCGCAGACCATCAGGACGACGCCCGCCACGACCAGGGCCGCGCCCGCCAGGTGGACTCCGGTCACCGCCTCGCCGAGGAGGAGGCTCCCGAGGACCAGCCCCGAGACCGGGACCAGGTTGTTGAAGATCGCCGTCCTCGACGGCCCGAGCACGTCCACGCCCTCGTTCCACCAGACGAATCCGAGCACGGAGCAGACCGTCGCGATGACGAACCGGACGGCGACCGCGGTCGCCGGGGCCGTGGCCCCCATCACGAACCGGCCCGCCACGTACGCCCCGCCCCACGAGGTCCCGACCAGCGCGAGCTGGACCGCCACCGCGCCCTCGCCGCGCCGCATCGAGCAGGTACGGTCGACCTTCGCGGCCGATACGCGTTGCGCCCCGCAGGGCGGGAAACCCTATGTTTAAGAGACTCGACCGACGACGTATACGAAATGACAGATCAGCCCAGACCGAAGGCCGGGCGGAACCAGTCCGTCAAGCGGAAGAACCCGCCGAAGCCGGAGGAGCCGGGCACGGCGCTCTGGAAGAAGGTTCTCTTCGTCTCGGTCGGTGTCCTCTTCGTGGTCCTGATGGTCGTCTCCTCCATGGGGACGAGCTGGCTCAACGTCTTCCAGACGGTCAAGCCCGGCGCCGTCGTCGTGACCGACGTGACCATCACAGATGACCAGAACCGGCCCGTCCTGACCACGAGCGAGAGCGTCTACATGAACGGTCTCAAGGAGAACCGGTCGGTCTTCCTGGTCTCGCCGTTCGTCCTCGACGCAGGGCTGCCCTACACCGACACGGTCAAGACCGTCCCGATCGTCGCGCCCCAGGGCGGTGTGAACTACACCCTCTTCGGGGAGGAGTACAACGCGATCACGATGGGCGTCACAGGGATGCACCCCGGCGGCACGAAGACGATCCCGCTCGGCAGCAACGTGACCGAGGAGCGGAACTACACGGCCGAGGAGTTCGAGCAGCTCGGCGGCGACTTCGGCAACACCTCGATCGGGGACGAGATGGTCCTCTCGTTCGTGGAGAACCCGGCGGCGCTGTACGACAACACCACGACCCCGAGCTACGCCCTCCGCACGACGCACGTGGTGAACCGGACCGACG
Source organism: Methanoregulaceae archaeon UBA288 (assembly GCA_002495225.1). Classification (GTDB taxonomy): domain Archaea; phylum Halobacteriota; class Methanomicrobia; order Methanomicrobiales; family Methanospirillaceae; genus UBA288. The sequence continues at coordinate 9,499 of DAEF01000201.1, forward strand.
ACTCGCTCGTCCTCTCGTTCAGCCACGCCCGGGCCGACCTGACCGTCAGCCAGGTCCGGTCCCAGTAACCTTTTNNTCATGAAGACCATCATCGTCTGCCACTCGTTCTCGGGCGTCACCCGGGGGATCGCCTAGCGGGTCCGGTCCGCCTGCGGCGGCGACCTCGTCGAGGTCCGGCCCCGCCAGCCCCACACGAAGATGACGGCCTACACGCTCGGTTGCATCCGCGCGCGAAGCGGCAGGCCCGACGCGGTCGAGCCCGCGTTGATCGACGTCTCGGGATATGACCGGATCGTGATCGGCACGCTGGTCTGGGCCTGGCGACCGACACCGGTGATCCTGGGCGCGATCGAGGCGCTCGCCGGGGCCGACGGGAAGAGCGCGGTGGTCTATGCGACCTGCGGCGCGGAGGCGGGCGGGACCCTGCCCGTGCTCCGGGGCGCCCTGGCCGCGAAGGGCGTGGGCGTGGTCGGCGAGTTCTCGTTCACGACGCCGGAGGCCGGAGACGACCTGAAGGTCGGAACCCTGATTGCCCGCGTCTCGGAGTGACGCGGCGTCAGCTCCCGGACCAGCCCCGGTCGATCAGGGCGCTCCGGAAGAAGTTCCCGACCTGCTCCGCGTACTCGTCGGGGCTGCCGGCCAGGGCGCCGGTGTGACCGCCCGCGACGACCCAGAGCGCGGCGCGGTCGCCCGCGATCGCCTGGTAGTGCGTGTTGTACTCGACCTCGTCCGGTTCGGTCTCCGCGGCGATCAGGAGGAGGTGCACGTCCGGCGCGCCCGCGATCGAGTCGGCGATCGGGACGGGCTCGGCGTCGCCCGTGAAGACGCCCGTCGCGGCGTAGAGCACGCGCGGCATCCAGCTCCTGGCGAGGTTGTCGCGGTCGGGCAGGGCCAGGTACTCGGCCGTCGAGCGGTGGGTCGCCCCCTCGCTCACGACAGCCCCGAGCGCCGGGGTCGCGTTGAGGGCGCCGAGCAGGATCTCGCCGCCGAGCGAGAGCCCGAGCCCGCCGATGGCCCGGATCTCGTCCTGGCTCTTGAGGTGCGCGACGGCCGCCTGGACGTCGCGCGTCCCCTCCCAGCCGTAGGCGTTGGACCCGCCCCCGCTCTCACCGTGGCCCCGGAGGTCGGGCGCGATCACGCCGTACCCCGCGTCGCGGAGCAGGGTTGCGTGCGCCCGGACGTCCTCGCGCGAGCCTGTGCCGCCGTGGAGGAGCACGATCGCGGCCCCGTTCTGCGACGGGGCGTACCAGGCCGCGAGGGGCACGCCGTCGGCGGCGACGAGGCTGATGTTCGCGAAGCCCGCGGGCGGCGGGCCGACCTCGCGGGCGTGGGGCATGGCCGCGTACGCCGCGAACCCCAGGGGGAGAGCCACGAAGACGATCGCCACGAGCGAGACGACGACGAGGGCGAGGAGCCGCAGGGCGCGGCCGGGACGGCTTCGGCGTGTGTCTCGGCGGCTGCTCCGCGGCGTGCGGCGGCGCCTGGTCAAGGCCGTACACCTTCATTTTGCTCGGGACCCATCAGTACATGTGACTACGTCTCCCCGGTTTAAGGGATCGGATTCTCTGCCGGGGGCCCGCCCGTTCCTGAAGTGGGCCGGCGGGAAGACCCAGCTGCTGCCCGCGATCGAGGCCCGCCTCCCCCGGGGGCTCGCCGACGGCACCGTCACCCGGTACGTGGAGCCCTTTGTGGGGAGTGGGGCCGTCTTCTTCTTTGTCAACCAGCGGTTCCCGCTCGAGGAGTGTCACCTCTACGACATCAACGAGGAGCTGGTCCTCGTCTACCGGGTCGTGCAGCGGGACGTCGCCGGCCTCATTGAGCGGGCGGCGGCGCTCGCCGACGAGTACGCCGCGGCACCGGAGACGGAGCGGGAGGCCCTCTTCTACCGGGTGCGGGAGCGCTTCAACCGGGAACGGGCGGCGATCGACTTCGCCGCGTACGGCGATGACTGGGTCGAACGGGCGACCCAGTTTCTCTTCCTCAACAAGACCTGCTACAACGGCCTCTTCCGGGTGAACGCGCGGGGCGCGTTCAACGCCCCGTTCGGGAAGTACCGGAACCCGGCGATCAGCAACGGTCCCGTCCTCGAGGCGGCCTCGCGGGCGCTCTCGAACGCGGCGATCGTGCAGGGGGACAGCGCGGCCTGCGCGGAGGTGGTCGACGACCGGACGTTCGTCTACTTCGACCCGCCGTATCGCCCCCTGAACCCGACCTCGTCCTTCACCTCGTACGCAAAGGGCGGCTTCTCAGACGACGACCAGGTGCGGCTCGCCCGCCTCTTCGCCGAGCTGGACGAGCGGGGGGCGAAGCTGATGCTCTCCAACTCGGACCCCTGCAACCACGACCCCGGCGACCGGTTCTTCGACGACCTCTACGGGGCCTGGACGATCGAGCGAGTGCCGGCCCGGCGCTCCATCAACTGCCGGGGCGACCGCCGCGGGACCGTCGCGGAGCTGATCGTCCGCAACTACGACTGAGCGTCCGCAAGCGCCGCCGTATCGTCAGCGACCCGGACCAGGCGGAGCCACATGTTCAGGGCGGCCCGCAGGGACGGGATGTCGGGCGCGGTGACCTCGAGCTCGAGGCAGTCCTCGCCGTCGAGCCGGAGGGACGCGGTCGAGCGCATCTCCTCCTCGCCCGCGAGCTCGGGTTCGAGCGCGGCCAGGTGGTCGGCCGCGCGGGGCGAATAGAAGCGAAAGACCGCCCGGTGGCGGTCAGGCGTCGCCGGCATCGTTTGCTCCTTTGCCCGGCGCGAGCCGGAGCCGGTACTGGAGCCGCTGGTGCCCGTCGAACCCGAGGTCCCAGCCGTCGTCGAGGGGCGCCGTCTCGAGGCGCGGTCCGAGGACCGGCCGCACGGCGTCCGATCCGAGGAGCCCGTGGACGATCGGCCCGTCGCGGTGCCGCTCCTCGCAGCCCGTCACCTGCCAGGATGCGGCCGGCTCCCCGTCGACATACCAGCGGAGACGGAGCCCGTCGGGCTCATGAGAGAAGAGAAAGAATGTCGTGTCCAGGGTGACGAGCTCGCGCAGGCCCGTCTTGCCCCGTGCAAGGTATCGCCCTTTGACCGCGAACGCGAGCCCGCGGGCGAGCGCCCGGAGGTCGGGCGCCGCCTTGCGCGAGGTCGTGACCAGGGTCATCGAGCTTTCAGCTGTTTGATCCCGGCGCCGCGTTCCTTGAAGAGGATCCGGTGCCCGCAGTAGGGGCAGCGCACGTTGACATCGATCTCGACCCTGTTCTTGCACCGCGCGCACTTGTAGCTGGCGGCCATGGAGCGGTTATACCCCCTTCAGCATCCTGTCGATCGTCCGGACCGCGATGGCCTGGACCGGTGTCTGCGGCACGTATGCACCGCCCGCGAACGTGAACCCGCATTTGCGGCAGGTCCAGATCCCGGTGCCCTGCCGCTTCACCGCGACCGTGTCGCACCGCTGGCAGCGGTGGAGCGCCTTCGACACCTTCTCCATCTCGTTGACGCGCTTGCGGATGAACCGCCCGTACCGCGGCCCGAACCGGCCGGCGCTACCGGTAACTTTTCCTTTTGCTTTGTGCTTGCCTTGAGAACGTGCCATAGACCTCTACCTCGGAAATGCAGTCTTTATTTATCGGTGTTCGTCCTTAAAATATCTGTTTGAGCTTCTTGACCTCGGCATCGCCCTTGCTGAGCCGGTTCACGAGCGAGTAGAAGTCGTCCTGGATCCCGGCCGGGATCCGGACCACGCAGATCCAGGAGCCGTCCTTCTGCCACTCCTGCTGCTCGATCGTCGCGCCCGCGGCGATCCCGGCGTAGGCCTTCGCGGCGTTCTCCGCCGGGATGCGCACGGCGAGGCGGAGCTCCTCGAACCGGATCGGGAGGATCGGCCGGAGGGCCTTGACCGTGTCCTTGACGAGCTCGTCCAGGTGGCGGAACGGGTCGATGTTGACCCGCGCCTCCTCCATGGCCATCTCGATCCGCTGGGGCGGGTGCGGCAGGCCCGTCTGGGGGTTGACCGCGTTCCGCGAGATGAACGTGACCACCTGCCGCCGCTTGTCCACGATCATCTGCCGGCGCTGCTCGGCTGTCAGGTGGATCTCGCCCTTTTTGATGATCTGCGGCGCAATCTCCTCGAACGCGGTCGTGTGAAAGACCTTTTTGAGGGATTCGTCAGAGGCCCGCTCGGCCCGCGAGGCGTTCTCAAAGACGTTGAGGGAGGCGACCACGTCCTCGAGCTCGAGCCCCTCCTCGCCGTGGCGGAAGCGCCCGGCGGCCTCGGGGTCGACCAGGAGCTCGAACCGCTCGGCGTGGCTCTCCAGGCGCGCGACCACGGCCCGGTCGAGAGGGATCATGAAACCGTCCTATGCCGGCGTCGACGGCAGATCGAGCTTCTCGACGTAGCCGGCGACCTCTTCGCGGGTCATCTTCCGGAACGGCGGCTCCACGTCCGCGACCACGCCGATCTCGACCGTCGCGACGTCGAACTTGCCCTCCGTGGCCGCGTGCAGGGCCTTCAGGCCGAGCACGATCGTCTCTTCGAGGGTCATGTCATCGCGGTAGTCGTCCTCGAAGACCTTCATCACCGCGTTCCGGCCGATCCCGATCCCGGTCGCCTTGTACTCGAGGAGCGTGCCCGACGGGTCGGTCTCGAAGAGCCGGTACTCCCCCTCGGAGCGGCCCGCGATCAGCAGGGCCGTCCCGTACGGGCGGGCCCCGCCGAACTGCGTGTAGGTCTGCATGTGGTCGCAGAGCTTCTTCGCGAGCATCTCCACGTCCATCTCCTCGTCGTACGAGACGCGGTTGATCTGGGTCTCGACGCGGGCCCGGTCCACGAGCGAGCGGGCGTCGCCGACCAGCCCCGAGGACGCGACCCCGATGTGGTCGTCGATCCGGAAGATCTTCTCGATCGAGGTCGGCTCCAGGAGCTTCGAGTTCACGCGCTTGTCCACGAGCAGGACGATCCCGTCCTTCGCCTTGATCCCGACCGCGGTCGTGCCGCGCTTGACGGCCTCACGGGCGTACTCGACCTGGTAAAGCCGGCCGTCGGGCGAGAAGACCGTAATCGCCCGGTCGTATCCCATCTGGTATTGTGGCTGCATTATGTCTCCTCAGGGTGAATGGTCTCGAAATATACTACTCGCTCTCCCTTATAATCATGCTCGATCACATCGACCCGTGCGGCGCCGACCCGGCGCCGTTGCCGGACGATCTCGCCGTCGGCCGCCTCGTCGAGCACGGCCGATTCGGGGGGCGGAACGAGCCGATCGCGGAGGCTCAGGATCGTGCCGGAGACGGCCCGCGGGTGGAGCGCGCAGGCCGTCTCGCCGACGGCCGTGACCGTCGCGATCGCGCCGATCAGCCGCTCCTCCTCGCCCCGTCGGCAGCGGACCACTGCGTGCCCCCGCTCGACCGCGACCACGGCCTGGTCGATCACGGCGGCCCCCGCGTCGCCGTAGAGTGCGGAGACGGCCTCGGCGATCGCGAGGTAGAGCGCCTTGCCGTCGGGGACGAGGGAGACCGGCGCGACCCGGACCAGGACGTACCGCCGGTTCTGCCGGAGAGTCGGGGGCCGGGGCTTCATTCGACCACCCGCACCGGGCCGGCCGGCGCCATCAGGGCCTCGACCCCAGCGAACGCCGCCTCGACGTCGTCGGCGTCGAGATCGAAGAGGCGGCAGAGGGCCGCGGCCGCGCGGGGCGCCCGGAGGTCGAGGCAGGAGCGCGCCCCCGAGCCGAGCACGAGCGGGAAGCCGTACCGGGCCTGGAGCACGAGGACGTCCGCGTACCGGCGGAGCGCGGCCTGCCGGAGGCCCCCCCGATCGCGGACGAGCGGCGCGAGCACGAGCTCGACCGCGACCCCCCGCTGGGCCGCCGTCCGGGCCGCGACGTGGTCGAAGGAGTTCCCCCGGCAGCGGTGCACCCCCGAGAGGGCGTGCACCCCCGGAAAGCCGGCCGCGGCCCGGTTGAAGCCCTGCTCGCCGAGCCGCACCGAGACGAAGGCCCCCTCGGGGGCGCGCCGGACGGCCGCGAGCGCCTGGTTCTGCTTCTCGGCCGCGACGTCGACGCCGGGGATCACGCGGACCCCGCCGCAGGTCATGGCCGGCGCTCCGAAGGAGACGATGGCGCCGTACCCGAGCGCGCCGGCCTCGAGAGCCATCCGCTCGACCGTGGTATCGCCGCCGGCGTACGTGCGAACGTCGGTCCGCATGAAAAAAGGGTTACTTGCCCCGGTTCGCGTGCGAGCGGATCGAGGGATAATTCTTCTCGGTGCCGCGGCCCTTGTGGCGGAAACCGCGCCCCTTCTGTCCGGCGCTGGTCTTGCCGCGCTCGGCCCGGCCGCGCTGGTTCGAGTTCCCGATCCAGGCGAGGTTCGGGTCAGCGAGGACCGAGGGGTGGTGACCGTCGACCAGGATGACCTCGAACCACTTCTGCCGGCCGTCCTGGCCGACCCAGTAGGAGTTGAGGACCTCCATGTTCGGGAACCGCGACGAGGCGCGCTCCTCGGCGATCCGCTGGAGCGACTTGCCCGGGGTCAGGCGGTGCATGCCCATGTTCGCCGTGCGCCGCCCCCGGATGTACCGCGACTTCCGCCGGCCGCCGCGCCGGACCTTGGCCCGGACCACGATGACGCCCTGCTTGGCCTTGTACCCGAGCGAGCGGGCGCGGTCGATCCTTGTAGGCCGCGCGAGCCGTACCACGGTCCCCTCGCGCCGCCAGACCTGCATGCGCTCCCAGAGGAGGGCCGAGACGCCGGACTCATCCGGCTTCTTCCAGGCGTCCCTGATATAACTGTAGACTGATTTCGACATTGGTCTTCACCAGAGGTTCAGCGGACGAGCCGCCACATTCCTGCACGGGACGGATCCCGAGTGCCTTTATAGTTCTGCCGGAGGGGATTTAAGCATGCCCCTCTACGTCGCCCTTGACCTTCTCGACCACGCGGATGCCGCCGATCCGTGTGACCGGGTACTGCCCCGCCGCGTCCTTCTCGGCGGACTTGACCATGTCCCAGACCGTGAGGAGGGCGACCGAGACCCCCGTAAGGGCCTCCATCTCGACCCCGGTCCGGCCCGTGGTCACGACCTCGACCGTGGCCTCGACCCGTTTGTCGAGCACCTCGAACCCGACCTTGACCGCGCCGACCGGGATCGGGTGGCACATGGGGATGATCCGCGAGGTGTCCTTGACCGCGAGGATGGCCGCGACCCGAGCGGTCGCGAGGACGTTCCCCTTGACGGCCGTCCCGCCCGCGATCGCGGCGAGCGTCTCGGGCCGGAGCTCGATCCAGCCGGCCGCCACGGCCCTGCGCGCGACCTCGCCCTTCTGCGTGACGTCGACCATCAGGACGGCGTCCCCCTCGATATGCGTGAACTCGGGCATTCCCTCACCGGCCATAGAGTGCGCCCGGGAGGGCCGTAAGCATGTCGGAGGCGAGCAGGCCCGAGCGCCGCCCGCCGGCCGCGGCCTCGCCCGCGAGACCGTTCGCGTACGCCCCGGCGACCGCGGCCTCGAAGGGCGGCAGGCGGCAGAGGAGCGCGCCGACCACGCCCGCGAGCACGTCCCCGGTCCCGCCGACGGTCATGGCGGGCGTGCCCGTCCGGTTGAACCGGACGCGCTCTCCGTCCGAGACCGTGTCGACCGGGCCCTTGAGGAGGACCACGCCGTCCTTCGCCGCGGCCCGCACGGCCCGGCCCCGCCCGGCGAGGTCGTCGGGAGGCCGGGCCCCGAAGGACCGGGCGAACTCGCCCACGTGCGGGGTGTAGACGGTCGTGCGGGCCACGGGGAGGGGGGGCCGGAGCGCGTCCGCGTCGAAGACCGCGGCGCGGCAGTGCGGGGCGAGCGCGCCGGCGATGCCGGCAGCCTCCGGACCGAGGCCGTTCCCGATCACGGCCGCGTCGGCCTTCTCCGCCTCGGCCCCGAGCTCGTCGAGGTCCCACTCGCCGACGGGCAGGGTGATCACGTCGGGATACGGGAGCGGCGACGGGGTCGCGACGAGCACCAGGTCGGCCCCGGCCCGGAGGGCGGCGAGCCCCGCGAGGTACGGCGCCCCCTGGTACGGCCCGCCCCCGATCACGAGCACGCGCCCGCCGTCGCCCTTGTGCGCGTCCGCCCGCCGCGGCGCGAGCGCGAGCAGGTCCCCCGGCCCGACGAAGACCTCGGCCTCGAGTGGGACCCCGACCGGCGCGATCATCGCGCCCGGCCCCTTCGGCCGGTGGAACGCGAGCACCCGGTCGGCCCGGCAGCCCGGCGTCGGGACGTCGGCCGCGAGGACCGGCGCGGGCGCGGCGTTCGCCCGCGCGACGATCGCTCCGAATGGCTCGCGGAGTGGCGGCGCGGCCCCGATCCCGAGCAGGGCGTCCACCACCTGGTCGGCCTCGTCGAAGAGGCCGGCCAGCGCGGACAGGTCGGCCGGGCACCGGACCCGGTGGACCGGCACGGACGTGCGCGCGAGGAGCGCCCCCTGCGCCGCCGTCTCGGGCGTCGTCTCCCCGTCGACGGCGACCACCGCAACCTCGACGCTGTCCGCGAGGTACCGGGCCGCGACCAGCCCGTCCCCGCCGTTGTTCCCCCGCCCGGCAAGCACGAGCACCCGGGCCGGGTCCGCGTCGAGCGCTGCCCGCGCCAGCGCCGCCCCCGCGGCCTCCATCATCTGCAGGGACGAGAGCCCCAGCGCGACCGCGTTTGCGTCAACGGCCCGCATCCGGGCCGGGTCGATCAGGCCGCGTTCGGCGAACTCCGAGAGGTCGATCATCCGCTTGAGTCACCCTTATCCAGTTACAGGGCGTTACTCCTACATCAGTATGGGCTTTTCCGAGGAGGTGCAGGGCGCGGCCGAGACGATCCGGCGAGCGGAGACGGTCTCGGTCATCTCCCACATCGACGCGGACGGGATCTCGAGCGAGGCGATCGTCCGGACGGCCGTCGCCCGCGCGGGCATCCCGGTCAGCTCCCACTTCGTCCGGCAGCTCGAGCCCCTGACCATGAAGGCCGTGCCCGAGGACGACTCCCTCAAGATCTTCGTCGACCTCGGCGCGGGCCAGCAGAACCTGCTCGAGGAGCGCGGCCTCACCCCCGACGAGGTCCTGATCCTCGACCACCACGTGGCCCAGCCCTGCGGGACCGAGTACCAGCAGGTGAACGGGGTTCCCCACGGACACACCCGGCTCTCGGCCGCCGGCGTCGCGTACTTCGTGGCGAAGGAACTCGACGAGGAGAACGTCGACCTCGCCAAGATCGCGATTGTCGGGAACGTCGGCGACATGATGGCCCGCGAGACCCTCGGGCTCGTCGGCCCCGCGGCCGAGATCGTCGCGGACGGGGTCGCCCACGGCTCGGTGCGGGTTGTCCGGCGGGACCTGAACTGCTACGGGACCTCGACCCGGCCGGTCCACGTCTGCCTCTCGTACAACGACGACCCCCGCATCCCGGGGATCACGAACGACACGCGCGGGGCCCAGCGCTTCCTCGAGCGGCTCGACCTGGACCTCCGGGCCCCGGGCGGCCGCTGGCGGGTCTGGGAGGAGCTCCACGATACGGAGAAGCGGACCATCACCTCGGCCCTGGTCCAGCAGCTCCTCGCGAACGGCGAGGGCGTGGAGCGGGTCTTTGCCGAGTCGTACCTCTTCCCCGACGAGGTCGAGCGGACCCCCCTCCGGAACGCCTCCGAGTTCGCGACCGTGCTCAACGCCTGCGGCCGGTGGGCCAAGCCCCGGATCGGCTCCTCGGTCTGCTGCGGCGACCGCGGGACGGCCCTCCGCGAGGCCGAATACATGCTCAACAACCACCGCTCGATCATCCGCGAGCTCCTCCAGTTCATCATGGAGACAGGCGTGACCGAGCTCTCGCACCTCCAGTACCTCCACGTCGGCGACCGCTACCCCGACACGATCGTCGGGATCGGGGCCGGCATGGCCCTCGGCAAGCTGAACTGGCGCAAACCCATCCTGATCATGTGCACCCTCCCCGAGGACCCCGGGCTGACCAAGGTCAGCATGCGCACGAACGAGTGGTCCGTGCGGCGGGGGATCGACCTCCAGGCCGCGCTGAACGCGGCCTCGGGCGAGTTCGGCGGGGGCGGCGGGGGCCACCCCATCGCGGCAGGTGCGTTCATACCCCGCGAGGCCGAGGAGGTGTTTGTCAGCCGTGTCAACGACCTGCTTCGAGACCAGCTCGCGTGAACGGGTCCGCACCATCGCGGACCTCCAGTTCGGGCGAGATGTCGGCGCCGGGCTCTTCCCCGACGACGTGACCTTCACCCGCTCCACGACGGGGCGGATCCGGAACGTGGCTCTCGGCACGGAGCGGCTCGCGACCATCCGCGCCCAGGACGGGCGGCTCGTGCTCGGGATCGCCGGGGCGCGGCGGCTCCACGCCGTGCTCGCGCCGCCCGCGTACCGTGTCGTCGTGCTCGACGAGGTCGAGGAGTTCGTCGCGGCCGGCAAGAACGCGATGGCGAAACACGTCGCGGAGGCCGACCCGGCGATCCGCGCCGGGGACGAGGTGCTCGTGGTCGCCGCGGGCGACCGGCTCGTGGCCACCGGGACGGCCGTCCTCTCCGGGCCGGAGATGACGGCATGTATGTATGGGGTCGCGGTCAACGTTAGAGCCGGGAGGGACTAGACGTGTTACCAGGCGGAATCAATCCCAAGCAGATGAAGGCGATGATGAAGAAGATGGGGATGGAGGTCGCCCCGATCGAGAACGTGAGCTCGATCGTGATCACCACCCCCGAGGGCCGGTTCGTCTTCGACGAGGCCGAGGTCGTCGGCATGACCATGCAGGGGGTCACGACCTACCAGATCTCGGGCGGCGAGCCCCGGTTCGAGCCGGCGGCCGTCGAGATCCCCGAGGACGACGTCGCGCTCGTCGCGGAGCAGGCATCCGTCACGGCGGACGAGGCCCGGGCCGCGCTCGTGGCCGCAAACGGCGACATCGCCGGCGCGATCCTCGCGCTCGCCGATAGGGGGTGACCGGCGTGTTCGCGGCGGGCGACCGGGTCCTGCTTGCCGGCTGCGGGCGCGAGTTCTATGTCCGGGCCGGCGAGGGCGTTCTCTCGACCGATCTCGGCATGATCGACCTGGCCGCGCTCGCGGGCCTCCCCGAGGGGAGCGTGGTCGAGAGCCACCTGGGCAGGCGCCTCGTGGCCCGCCGCCCGCGCCCGACCGACTTCTTCGTCCACGCCCGCCGCTCGGGCGCGCCCATGCACCCCAAGGAGATCGGGGCCGTGATCGCGAACACGGGCATGAACCGGCGCGACGCCGTCCTGGACGCGGGGACGGGCTCGGGGATCGCCGCGATCTTCTTCGGCTCGATCGCGGCATCGGTCGAGACGCGCGAGCGGCGGCCCGACTTTGCCGCGCTCGCCGAGAAGAACGTCCGCGACGCCGGTCTCGAGAACGTCACGGTCGTCGCGGGCGACCTGCTCGAGGCCGAGGGTGCCTTCGACGTGGTCCACCTCGACATGGAGTGCCGCGAGGAGCACGTCGAGCACGCCCACGGTTTGATCGTGCCGGGCGGGTACCTGGCCTGCTACACCCCGTTCATCGAGCAGTTCCAGGCCGTGCACGACGCGGCCAGCCGGCTCTTCCCCGAGGTCCGGGCCATCGAGCTGATCGAGCGCGAGATGACCCGCTCGGCCCGGGGGACGCGCCCGTCGACGCGGGTCTGCCACACGGGCTACCTGACCTTCGCGAGGCGGTGAGATGCGGCACATCATCTCGATCCGGGACCTCGACCGGGCCGGCGTGGACCGCCTCCTCGACGCGGCTGCCGAGATCGAGGCGAAGCGCTACGACCCCGGGCTGCTCCGCGGAAGGATCCTCGGCCTCCTCTTCTTCGAGCCCTCGACCCGCACACGGATGTCGTTCGAGTCGGCCATGGCCCGGCTCGGCGGGGTCTCGCTGACCATGGACTCGGTGGAGGCCTCGTCCGTCGCGAAGGGCGAGACCCTCGCGGACACGATCCGGGTCGTCTCGGGGTACGTGGACGCGATCGTGCTCCGCCACCCGCGCGAGGGGGCGGCGCGGCTCGCCTCGGAGTTCGCGTCCGTGCCCGTGATCAACGCGGGCGACGGCGCGGGCCAGCACCCGAGCCAGACCCTTCTCGACCTCTACACGATCCGGAAGTCGATGCCGATCGACGGGGTCCGGATCGGCCTCCTCGGCGACCTCCGGTACGGCCGGACCACACACTCGCTCGCGATCGCCCTCTCGCTCTACGGGGCCGAGATCGCGGCCGTCTCGCCGAAGGGGCTCGAGCTCCCGTCGGGGATCATCCGCGAGCTCGCCGATCGCGGGACGTCCGTGACCGAGTACAGCGCGGTCGAGGATGTGATCGCCGACCTCGACGTGCTCTACGTGACCCGGATCCAGCGCGAGCGCTTCCCCGACACGGCGAGCTACCTGGACGTGGCCTCGTCCTACCGGATCACGCCCGAGCTCGTCGAACTCGCCCGGCCGGAGATGATCGTGCTCCACCCGCTCCCGCGGGTGGGCGAGATCGACCCCCGGGTGGACGCGCTGCCGAACGCGAAGTACTTCGAGCAGGCCCACCACGGGGTCTCCGTGCGGATGGCCATGCTCGGCGAGGTGATGACGTGACGGACGACCGCCCGCGGGACCTCCGGATCAGCCCGATCCGGCACGGGACCGTGATCGACCACATCACGGCCGGCCAGGCCCTCAACGTGCTCCGGATCCTGGGGATCACGGGCACGACGGCCGAGTCGGTCTCGGTTGCGACGAACGTGGCCTCGAGCCACGTCGGGAAGAAAGACATCGTGAAGATCGAGAACCGCGAGCTCCGCAAGGAGGAGGTCGACCGGATCGCGCTGATCGCGCCGAACGCGACGATCAATATCATCCGCGATTTTGCGGTGGTGGAGAAGAAGGGCGTGGAGACACCGGCCGAGCTCTCGGGCGTGGTCCGCTGCCCGAACCCGGGCTGCA
>DAEF01000191.1 GCA_002495225.1 Methanoregulaceae archaeon UBA288
CGTGGGGCATGAACACCTCGTACGGGATCGGCGAGGTCTTCGCGAACGCGCTCGAGGCCGGAAAGACCGCGGCAGAGGCGAGCGCGGCGGAGGTCGCCCAGCTCCAGGCCATCTATCGCGACCCGGTCGGGGCGCAGGCCGACCTGATGGACGCCGCGGGGCAGTCCTCGTTCGACCACCGCGAGTACATGAAGCGCTACCGCGCGGGGATCGAGGGCGCCGTGAAGGCCGCCCTCGACGAGGAGGTCCACTACGCGAACATCGTGACCGTGCCGGCCTACTNNCCATCTACGACACGCCGGTCGATGCACAGGCAAAACTCATGGACAGCGTTGGCCAGAACTCGTTCGACTGCCGGAAATACATGAAGGAGTACCGGGTGAAGATGCAGGGAGCAGTCAAGGCCTCGCTTGACGAGGGAGTCCACTACGGCAACATCGTGACGGTCCCGGCCTATTGTGTCGGCGACATCGCCCACCACATCTCGCAGTCGACGTACAACATGTGCAGGGACGACGTGGTCATGGCCGCGATCGAGGCAGCGACCGCCGTGATGGAGACGACCCTCCGGGCGTCGCTCGACCGCTTCACGGACGTCTACCAGCCGCTCGCTCTCGCGACGGGGTCGACCGCCGCGGCGGCCGAGTACCTCCTCGAGCTCGACGGGTTCAACGCGCCGATGGTGGTGGACCTGCTGACGCGGCGCCACCACAACTTCGTCCAGCTCAAGCCGAACAGGAGCGCTGCGGCCGAGCTCCACAACTGCGACCTCATGGACATGGTCTACCGGGGCTGGGAGCTGATCGGCAAGGCCCGGCGGCTGCGGAACGGGGCCGGGGGGGCAATCGTCCCGAAAGCCGGCGGCTTCCCCGTCGACCTCGCGCCGATCCACGAGAACGAGGTCCTGATGAACCCCCGGCGTTACGCCTACCCGGCCTGCGCGATCACGGTCCGGTTCTCGGCGATGATGCGCCTCGCGGACTACCCGTGCCTGCTGACCTCGGAACCGGTCACGGCCACGATGATGACGAACATCATTGCCCTCGTGCCGAAGAAGCCGGATGCCCCGGTCTGCGCCTGCATGGACTGCGCGGCGGCTTCGCTCGTCGAGCTCCACCACCAGTACCGCCAGTGGCGGGAGGCGGTCCAGGGTGAAGTGCTACATCTGCGCGACCGGGGGGCGTGACGCCGACGCGGTAACGACCTGCATCGCCTGTGGCATGGGGGTCTGCATGGATCACGTCCGGCGAGAGGAGGTCGAACTCGCGGAGGGCGGGTACCCGTTTCCCCCGAGGAAGCTCTCGAAGACCCTGCCGCGCATGCTCTGTCCCCGTGCTTCGAAGCGTATCGGAGCAGGTAGATGGGTGCCCCAGCGCCTGGAAAGAGGGCGGTAGCCGAAGGCCTCGGCACCCTCCTCCTCGTCTACTTCGGCGCCGACGCGGCGGCGATCACCCTGATGCTCGCGCGTGGCACGACGCCCGGGACTTCGTTCAGCATCGGGATCGGGGCCCTCGGCGGCCTCGCCGACTGGCTCGCCATCGGGATGGCGTTCGCGATCGTGATCGCGGCCATGATCTACGCGCTCGGCCGGGTCTCGGGCGCGCACCTGAACCCGGCGGTCACGATCGCGCTCGCGGCGACGCGCCGGTTCCCCTGGTCGGACACGGCCGTGTACGTCGTCGCCCAGCTGGTCGGCACCGCGCTCGGGTCGGTGCTGTTCGCGCTCTCGGCGGGAGCCGATGCGGTCGTGATCGGCGGGCTCGGCGCCACCGCGCCGTTTCCGGGCATCGGGACGGGCCAGGCGATCCTGGCCGAGGCGATCGGCACCTTCGTGCTGATGCTCGTGATCATGGGCGTGGCCGTCGACCGTCGCGTGCCGCCGGGCCTCGCCGGAGTCGTGATCGGGCTCACGGTCGGCGGGATCATCACCACGACCGGCAACATCGCCGGGTCGTCGCTCAACCCGGCCCTGACACCTTCGGACCGTACCTCGCCGACACCCTGCTGGGCGGCCCCATGCCATCGCCGCGGCGTTCCTCAACGACTGGCTCGCAGCCGACCGACCCCGTTTTTTCTCGCGCAGGGATGACCGTCCCCTCAGCGCACACGAGTTTCGATCACCATGTCGCGCTCAGGGTTCGGGTAGCCGTCGAAGGCGGAACCCGCCGCCGGTGAAGGCCAGGAGCGTGAGTGTGCCGAAAAGGGCGCCGACCTTCACGCATCGCCGGACGAGCGCGTGCGCCGCGGATCGGGAGCAGGCAACCGGGCGCCAGAACCTGCGGAGTGAGGGAGATCGGCCTGTCCGGAGACAATGGTTCCCCCAGGGAGGCTCCGATCGGTTGCGTCCCGGCAGTCCACCTCCGGTTCTTTCGACGAACCGAGCGGCGAGCCGTTGAGACCGTGTTGAAACGAGGGCCTGTCGATCAGCCGTTGCGCGGCAGGAGACCTTCCTGCCCGGGGGCGCGGTGGACGCGGCACGTGTCGGGCGGAACCCGGATCTCGAAGCGTGCCCCGACGCCCGGGCGCCCCGACTCGGTGATGGTCATCCCCGTGGTTGCGAGGATCTCGCGCGAGAGGTAGAGGCCGAGGCCCGTGTTCCGACCGTGTCCGCGCTCGAAGATCTGCTCTTTCTCGTTGACGGGCACGCCCTCACCGTCGTCCTCGCAGACGATGACGGCGCCCCCCTCCTGCTGCGCCTCGACCGAGAACCGGACCCGCCCGACCTTGCCGCCGTGGCGGAGTGCATTCTCGATCAGGTTGTAAAAGACCTGCTCGATCAGCGGGTCTGCCCGGATCTCCCACCCCTCGTCGGGCGCCTCGATCGCCACGCCACCGCCTGCGAACGAATCGGCCGCCCGCCGGACGAGGGCAGTCAGGGAGACCCAGTCCGGAACTCCCATGCCTATCTCCTGGTAGTCGCGCGTGAACTCGGTCAGGCGCTGGATCGCCCACGCCGCTTCGCGCGAGCGGCTCAGGAACCAGGCCAGTTCCGTGCTGTTCTCGGCCGTTCCGGCCAGCTCGAGCGATCCGAGCAGGACCGTCAGCTGGTTCAGGATGTCGTGGCGGGTCAGGCGCGCGAGCAGGTTCATGCGCCGGTTCATGCCCTGCAGCGTTGCCTCGACCTCCTGTCGCTCGGTGACATCGCGGCAGACGCCCTCGATCGCGACCACCCGGCCCGCCTCGTCATATACCGGGACGTTCACCTGTTCGATCCAGTGGAGGGAGGCGTCGGGGTGAACGAGCCGGAACCGGAGGGGCCTGTTGCAGAAGTCCTGGGCCAGTTCGATGCTGCCTTCCACGATCGGGCGGTCGTCGGGATGGACGTGCCGGAGCAGGAGCCACGGGTCGGCATAGAACTCCTCGGGCGGATGGCCCGTCACCGCCTCGCAGGCGGGGCTGACGTAGTCCGTGCCGCAGTCGGGTACCAGCCGGACCCGGTAGATCATCTCTGGCGAACGCTCTGCAAGGAGCCGGAACTGCTCCTCGAGCCGGTGACGGACCGTGACGTCCCGGGCAATCCCGTCGATGGCGACCACCTGCCCCGACTCGCCGAGTGTCGGCGTCGCCGAGACCTCCAGCCAGCGCCATTCGCCGGAGCGGTGGCGGAAGCGGAAGATCAGCGGCGCCTCGAGGCGCCGGGCGTCACGGGCTGCCGCACCGACCATGGCGCGATCGTCGGGATGGATGGCGTCCATGAGGCGCCCGGGATCCGAACGGAGCTCGTCGGCAGAGTACCCGGTCACGACGGCGGACGCGGCGTTGACGTAGCGGATTGTCACGGTCGGCTTCAGCCGGATGGAGAGGACGAGATCCTGGGAACGGTCGAGGAGCGAGGATGCGTCCTCCTCCGTCCACGGCCCCGGCGCGCGCGAGACGACGAGCACGGCCCCACCACCCGTCGTCGGCAAAAACTCTGCCGTCGCGTCGACGGGCTCACCGCTCCGCGCCACGAACCTGAGGAGGAGAGTGTCCCGCACGCCCGTTCCCCGGTAGCGCAGCGCAGCGTGGACCCGCCAGGCCGAACCCTCGTCCATGATGGCATGAAGGGTGCCGGGCAGAGGACCGTCAGGAGCCAGACCGAGCGATTTCCTCAAGCCCGGGCTGATCGAGACGGGCCGTTCATCGGCGTCTATCACGATCACCGGGAGCCGGACGACGGGGACTCCGCCGCCCGGGGGAGCTGAGGACGACAAACGACACAACTGTGTCCAACCCGGTACAAAAAGGTTTGCGAAGGACACTATTCACGCCGACATCCCTGGAGAATACTCGACGGCCAGTTGAAGAAGAAGGAGGCCGAATGGGGTTCTCCGGGGATGGTCGGGGGTTCGTGGAGCCTCCCCGGGTTCGGGCGGCGGTCGTGGGGACCTGACAGACCGATCAGGGGACGTGCCTGTCTTCTACGTCGGAAGTGGGGATTTCGTGCCGGAAGCCGATGCACGTCACCAGGATCTCCTGGAAGAGGTTGGCGGCGAGCTCGAAGTCCCCGCCGCCGTAGAGATCGGCGGGGGAGAGGAGAGCCGGATTGATGGGCGGCAGCTCGATCACGATGTCCCCGGGTTCATACAGGTGGGATGCAGCCCCTTCCCCAACAGGCTTGCTGGTGACGAACGCGCAGGCGAGGCCCAGCTCCCGGGCGCGCTCGACGTACTTCAGGAGCTCGAACCGTGTCCCCTGGCGCGAGAACGCGACGAAGAGCTCCCCCGGTTCGAAAGGGTTCCTGACCTGGTCGCTCACCAGCCAGACGTCCTTCAACACGCGCTGGAAGTGACGGAGCCGGATTGCAAGCGATGCAACCGCGTTTCCGCTCCTGCCGAAGCCGTAGCAGTGGATGGCGCCGGCCGATGTCATGGCGTCGATCAGGCGCTCGACCGCGTCGGCCTGGTCGGCGACTGCATGGGCCACGCTGGCGCAGTAGTCGGCGTATGCGATGGAGATCGCACCGATCGTCCCGGGTGCAGGCTCGTCGGTCATCATAGAAGCGTGCGAGAGCTGGCATGAAAAGGCTGTCTCCCGCGAGGGTCACCCGGACCGCCGGCTCAATCTCTGGCCGGTTGGCGGGCGATGGTCGCCGCCGCGAGCGCGCCGGTCGAGAACGCAGCCTGGAGGTTGTACCCCCCCGTGTCTCCGTCGATGTCGAGCACTTCACCGGCAAAAAAGAGGTTCGGGACGAGGCGCGACTCCATCGTCTTTGGGTTCACCTCGTCGAGCGCGACACCGCCCGCGGTGGTCATCGCGACCGAAAAGCCGCCGATGCGATCGACCGCGAACGAGAGCCCCCCCAGGACTCCCACGAGGCGTCTGCGGCCGTTCCGGTCGAGCCGTGCCCCCGTCGTCTCTTCCGGGAGCCCGGTCTCGGCGATCAGCCGCCGGAGCAGACGCTCCGGAAGACCGAGCGGGGCGAGGACGGTGGGAAGACGGGCCGGGCCGCGCTCGGCACAGAGCCGGACGAGCCGTTCATCGAGCGTCTCCGGCGGAGGGATCGCCACAAAGGAGACGATCAGCCGGTCCCCCGGCCGGAGATCACGCGAGAGGTCGAGCACCCCCGGCCCGGAGAGGCCCCTGTGGGTGAAGAGAAGATCGCCACGTCCAGCGGCCACCTGCCGGCCGTCACGAACGACCCGGAGGCCCGCATCCGAAACCGAGACCCCGGAGAGATCGGCGAACGTGTACGGCCCGGGCTCGACCGGGGCGAGCGCCGGGCGGGGTTCCACGACCGTGTGACCGAGTGCGTGGGCGAGCCGGTACCCGTCGCCCGTCGAGCCCGTCTCGGGATAGGACGCCCCCCCCGTCGCGAGCACCACGGAAGCTGCCCGCCATCCACCACCGGCGACGCCGACCGAGAATCCGTCATCATCCCTCTCGACCGTCCGCACCCGTGCATTTGGTATTATCCGGACGCCGTTTTCACGACAGGCGGCGCGGAGAGCTTCGAGCACGTCGTCGGCGCGACGGGAGACGGGAAAGACCTTGCCGTCGGAACGCGTCTCGAGGGGGACGCCGTGCCCGGCGAACCATGCTGCCAGGGCCGCGTTCGAGAAGGAGCGGAGGGCGTGGCGAAGGAACCGTCCGTGCTCGCCGAACCGTTCGAGGAACGCGGCGACATCCCCCTCGTGCGTCAGGTTCGCCTGGCCCGAGCCCGCGAGGAGCAGCTTGCGCCCCGGCTCGGCCATCCGTTCGAGCACGACGACGGACCGATCGGCCGGGAGCCGTGCCGCGCAGAAGAGGCCGGCCGGCCCGGCGCCCACCACGACCACGTCGGCCCGATCACTCGTCACTGTTGTCCAGGATGATCCCCTGGGTCTCGCAGGGGACGCACTTCGCGAGCTTGTCGTCGATCACGCGGTAGGCGTTCGCAAGCACCGAGGAGTTCGAGATGAGGCCCGCGATCAGCACGGTCTCGAGGATCTCCTCCCGCGATGCTCCCATCTTCAGCGCAGCCTGCATATGGTAGCCCGTGCAGTGGGGGCACTTCAGAGCCGCACCCACTGCGAGGCAGGTCAGCTCGATCTGCTTCGGGCCGAGCGGCGAGGTCTTGGTAACCGAGTCCTTGTAGAGAAGGTGCGAGACCAGCACCTCGGGACGCTCGGCCATCCGCTGAAAGATCAACGGGATCTTGCCGTACTCCTGCTCGATCGCCTTCAACCACCCCGCGCATGCCTCGTCTGCGCCGGATTCCACGATCCGCGAAAGATCCTCTTCGAACGTCATGTCCTGGGTCTCCGAAAAGAGAAGAGCACCATCCCCGGTTTAGACGACGATGTCCGTCTCCGAAGAGGGTTTGATCCTGACGAGGATATAATCGCGCATGCGGGACGGGAGCACGTCCGCGACCTGGCCGATGGTCACGCCCTCCTCGACCTCGGCCGATCGAATGCGGTCGGCGAAGTCGGCAAACGGGAGCTTCACGCGGAGACCCGCGATCTGCACGGTGACCGGCGTCGGGCTCGTCACCTCGAGCACCTCGGGGACCTGCTCCTGGATCACCGCCATCAGCCGTGCGGGCGAGGCCGAGAGCGGGTCCTTCGCGATCTCCTCGCGACGCAGGTCGAGGACGCGAACGATCTCGGCCACGATCGCGTCGAGGCGGGCAATCTCGTCGGCCTCCTTGGTCCGGTGCATGAACCGGCCGATGTCACCGACGTACCCGGCGACGGGTGGATCGATCGCAGTCCGGAGGACCTCGGTGTCGGGCTTGCCCGTCAGGACGATCGGCACGTCGATGCCACGACGGAGCGCCCTCATCTTCTCGACGATGCAGTGCTCGAAGTTGCCGAGCAGGAAGACGGCACAGTCGTGCTCGTTGATGATCTCGCGCTCCTCTGCCGAGGTCTGGGCGACTCGCTTACCGTAGCCCCGGGCGAGCCCGATCATGTTGGACTTCGCACCGAGCCGGCGCACGTACTCGGCGATATCGCAGGCCGGATGGGGCAGGTGGTGGATCGAGAGAGAGGGGGTCACGATCGCGACCTCGGTCCCGACGAGGGGCGAGAGCGTGACCTCCCCGCCGATGGGTTTTCCGATCCGGCTGATCAGGGGGATATCGTCCCGCGGCACCAGGCAGAGGAGCACGACCTCTGTCGCAAGCATGTGCTTCTGGATCACGTATCCGCCGAGGTCTGCAATCAGGTCCACAATCTCGTCGTGGCGGTAGACCCCGCCCTTGTAGGTGATGGGGACCAGGATCATGGCGCCGCCTCCCCCATCTTCGCAAAGAGAGCCCGGATGCGGGCAGGGAGGTCTTCGGGGAGGGTGTTCTCGCTCGAAGCGAGCCAGAACCGCCCGTCCTCGTACCGGTGCTCGCGGACGCGGAAACCCTCGGGGGCGATCGCCAGCAGGGCGTAGATCAGGTCGCGAACGAGCCCCTCCGTGGGGTCGGATACGACCAGATCCGCGAGGTCCCGGTCGACGGGCAGGTCGGGCTCGTCCGAGATCTCGACAGTCCAGCGGTCGGGCTGCTCGACGCGGTTCTTGCCGTACTGCCTCCAGAGCCGGTCGAGCAGGGACGCCAGGTGCGTCTCCTCGTTGATCCCGAGTTTCACCTTACCCGGTTCGAAGGTCACGTCGGCGAAGTCCCGGAGCCGGACGAGCGGTGGGAGCCGTCCGAGCATCCCCACCGCGATGAAGAGCGGGTACACGGGATCGATCTCAATGTGGAGCTTCGCGACCGCCTGCCCGAGATTGTGATCGAGCAGCACGTCGTTCGCGATGTCGACATAGGCCTGGACCGCCCAGGCCTCGGGGGACTCGACAACGAAATGGTCGAGGGGCACGGCTCTCACTCCTTCCTGATGAAGCCCGAGGCAAGCAGGGCCGAGCCGACCGCTCCAATATACTGCGAGTAGCGCGGGACAACGATCTCGGTCTGGAGGAGCTCGCCCATCGCGTGGACGAGCCCGCTGATCAGCGACGTGCCGCCGACCATGATCACCGGTTCGCGGATGTCGACCTCCTGGAGCTGCTGCTCGTAGACCTGCTCGGCGACCGAGTGACAGGCGGCGGCGGCCACGTCCGCGGGAGTGTTGCCGGCTGCGAGCGCGTTCACGAGCGACTGGGTGCCGAAGACGATGCAGTAGGAGTTCATGGGGACGTTCTTGGCCGTCCCCTTCATCGCGAGCGGTCCGAGCTCGGTGATGTCGATCCCGAGGCGCTTCGCGGTCATCTCGAGGAACCGTCCCGAGGCGCCCGCGCAGATCCCGCCCATGGTGAAGACGCCCGGGATCCCGTCCTGGACCGTGATCGCCTTGTTGTCCATGCCGCCGATATCGATCACGGTCGCAAACCCGTGCTGTCGATCGGCGAGGTAGACCGCGCCCTTCGAGTTGACGGTCAGCTCCTCCTGGATCAGGTCCGCGCCGATCGCGTTGCCGAGCAGGAACCGGCCGTACCCCGTCACCCCGACCGCCTCGATCTCGGACCGGCGGACCCCCGACTCCTCGAGTGCCAGCGCGATCACCTCGTCGGCCGACTGCTGGACCTGGGTTGTCGGGCGCCACCCGGTCCCGATCACCTCGTTGTCCTTCATGATGATGGCCTTCGTGGTCGCCGAGCCCGAGTCGAGGCCCATGGTGAGCCCCTCCTGCCGTTCGCGTGCGAGCAGGGCACGGCGGCGGGCGATCGTGACAAGCGCCTCCATCCGGGTCAGCAGTGTCCCAGAGGTCGTCCGCTCGGTGAACGAGTACGAGACGACGGGAAGACACGATGCCTCGTGGATGTACCGGCGGAGTTCGTTACGTACAATGGCGGCCTCGGCGCAGCGGAAGCAGGTCGCGATAAAGACTGCATCGGCCTCGGCTCTCCCCGTCACGAGCGCCTCGGCCCTCGCGATAATCAGTTTGAGGTCGGCGGAATGAACATCGAGGCCGAATCCCTTTCCGGCGGACCGGATGTCCGCGAGGGTCACGTCGGGGTAGAAG
This sequence comes from Methanoregulaceae archaeon UBA288, assembly GCA_002495225.1. GTDB lineage: Archaea > Halobacteriota > Methanomicrobia > Methanomicrobiales > Methanospirillaceae > UBA288. The sequence continues at coordinate 9,417 of DAEF01000191.1, forward strand.
ACCTCCGCCTCGACCTGCCGGGCGGCCTCGTATATCTCGGGCATCACGCCCGAGTACTCGGCCCCGCAGCCGAGCAGGGCGATGCGAACGGGTACGGTCATGTGGATACGCCTCCGGGAAGGCTGGAGAGGAACTCCTTGATTGCAGCCACGAACCGGACGCCCTCCTCGTCGTTGCACGGATAGTCGAGTTCTAGGAGCGGAATGTCGCGCCGGTGGAGCAGGAATTGTACCAGTTCGTTCGTGCGGGCGCAACCCATGCAGCCAAACGAGAGGTCGGCATCGCTGATGATGATCCCCGCTTCGGCCTCTTCGATCTGAGGGCCGAACAGTGACATCCGTCCGCGGACGCCGCTCGGAACCTCGACAGCCGCATACCGGAGCCCCTTCTTGGGGTCCTCGGGTGTGATCTGGAGCGGAGGCGAATCGAGCCCGGGCGTCTGTACTCGCTCGCGGACGGCCAGGGCCGATCCGAGCGGCTGGTGCCCGAAGCGGGCGACGAGGTCCGAGAGGATCAGGCTCGTTCCCGGATAGATGTATACCTTGGCCATGTCAGGACTCCTCGATGAGCTCGCGCAGGCGGTCGGGCGATAGCGGCTCATCGTGCTTCTTCGGCTTTGCGCGGAGCAGGTCCGCCTTCTTCGGGTCGCGGAGAGCGCGGAGACCGGACGAGATGTACCGAATGAGCCGCATCTCGTTCTCGTGGCCGTAGAAACCGGGCCGGGCCCCGCCGAGGTTTGCACGGCAACGCCGCTCGTCGCCCGGCGGAAAGCCGCGGTCTTTCACGAAGATCCGGTCGGGATCGAGGGCACGGAGCGCTTTGACCAGACGCTCGACGTCGGCCTCCAGACCGTTGATCATGAGACCGAAGCAGGTCTCCTTTATCTGGGCTGCTGGCGCGATCTCATAGGCCCGCAGGGCGAGATCGGCGGCGGTCAGGTCCGGTGAATCGACGAAGACGTACTTCGTCGCGGTGCCGGGACGCACGCCGGGCCGGGCGGGCAACCCGCCCGCGGAGGCTGCCTCGCTCACGGCCGTACCTCCCGTATATACACAGTCTTTCCTTCCTTCATCCGTCTCAACTTTCCAGTGTCAATCACTTCTCCGATCAGGTTCGTTCCCTCGAACGGCTCGGAGGTCGGGCCGAACTCGGGACTCGTCGAGAGACGCACGCCGATCATCCCACGCCCCTTGCGAGCGTCGTTGGTGATCGCAAGCGCGTTCGCAGGGCTCTCGCCCACCGGGGGGTTCTCGGGATGGAGCCGGAGGTCGATCGGGAGCTTCGGCTTGAAGAGATATACGTCCTCGAACGAAAAGAAGAACGGCATTGTTCCTATCGCGTGGGTCCTGAGCCCTGTCATCCGGCGGAATGCCGCCACCGAGCCCGGTGCCGCGACCTCGTCGAGCCGGATATCGATCACGTCCGAGAGCGGGACCGTCGTGACGGAGACTGCACCGGCCGCGAGCACCTCGAGCGTGGTCCCGGGTTTCTGATCGATCACGACCCGGTCCCCCTCTTTCTTGTCGGTCTCGAACGCGATGCTCCGGTCGGCCGCAAGGCGAATCGCGGTCTCGAGCGGAAGGCCGAGGAGGTCGAACCGTTCCGGCTCGCAGGCGACCGCGATCCGGTCTCCATCCCGCGCCAGCTTCACGAGCTCGAGCCCGTGGCCGACCCGCCCGACGATCGTGTGGAGCGGCGACGCCGGCACGTCCTCGCGATAGATGTAAAGGCAACCACGCCGGGAGCCCCCCGTCCGCGCCGTGACGCACCCCTCGCGGCGTCCCCTGGCCTCCTCGGCCGGAACGGGCTCCCCCACAAGCCGCTCCTCCGTAATATGGGTCGAGGCGGTCCGGGTGACGAGGAACTCCTTCGCCTCGAACGCGAGCAGCATGTGCTCGACCGAGGCGGCGGTGGCGGTCTCGACCTGGTTCCCCCCGTAGCCCTCGGCCGTCACCCCGATACCGGTAACAATCTCCATGCCGTCCTCGAGCGCGAGGGTGCGGTCGTTCGTCGTGAACGAGCGGCTCGTGTCCGCCCAGGAGAGGACGGGCTGGACCGTCTCGAGCCGGTCTTCCCCCCCGAGGCGGTCCACGACCGCCCGGCCCGCGACGATGGTCCCCACCACGCCGCCGCCCGCACCGGCCCCGTAGTCGGCCGTGTGCCGTGCCCGGGAGCAGATCAGGTACGACCGGGCCGGGTCGTACCCCCCGCACCCCAGGATCACGTCCCCGCGGCGGTACTGATGGGTCCGTCGGGCCGGTGCGATCGTGCTCGGAAACGGGCCAAATGCGACCGAGTTGCGGTCGGCCCATCCGACTTTGAGACCTGTAAGCGATCCCGGATCGGGAAGTCTGCTCCCGGGGGCGACCTCGACCGTCACCTCCCCCGAGGTCGTCAGGAGCCGGAGGTTCGCGGTGGCGGCAGCTTCAGTCGACGAGGGACGGATCACGGCAACGGTGAAACGGGGGTCGAGTTCCTGGCAGAGGTCGGCAAGGGTTGCCCCCTCGGGAAGTTCGCGAGGGGTGCCGTCGTACTGGATCGTCAGCATCGCAGCCTCAGGCTGGACTGCCGGCAGCCATGATCCGGCGCTCCTCATCGGTCAGATGCTCGAGCACTTCTGCCGTGGGCCCGATCTTGATGATCTTGCCGCCGCGCATCAGCGCGAGCCGGTCGCAGATGTCGCGGACAAAGTCCATGTCGTGGCTGACGACAATGAACGTCTCCTCCATCTCCTCGCGGGCATGCAGGATCGAGTGCTTGACGTCGATCTTCGTGATCGGGTCCATGGTCCCCGTCGGCTCGTCCAGTATCACCAGCATCGGTTCCCGGATCAGCACCTGCGCCAGGGCGACGCGGTGCTTTTCGCCTTCCGAGAGCTGCCCCGGGAGCCGGTCGAGCACGGCCCGGCTCTTCTCGTCCGAGAAGCCGGCCATCTTGAGGGTCACGATCGCCTTGCGCATGGCCAGTTCCTTGGGGAACTCCAGGCCGATCGCGTCGGTCAGGTTGTCCAGGACGTTGCGGTGCGGAAAGAGGTCGTACTCCTGGTGCAGAAGACCGATATACCCCTTTGCCCTGCCGCGGAACTCGATCCCCGGCTTGGTCATGTCCACCCACTCGTCTCCTACGCGGATGTTCATCTCCCCGCCCGTCGGCTCGATGATCCCCGAGATGATCCGCGAGAGTGTGGTCTTGCCCGCCCCCGAGCGCCCGATGATCCCGAAGATCTCACCCCGCTTGACGTCGAAGCTGACCCCGTTGACAGCGCGCACGACCCCACGATCGACGGAGATGTACCGCTTCATCACGTCCCGCGCGACCAGGAGGTTCTCACCGAGGTCGGGCTTCTCGAACGCCTCGAGGTCGGCGTAGTCCTGCATGAACCGCGCCACGACCTCGGCGGGCTCGCCCAGGGCAACGATCTCTCCATATTCGAGCAGCATTGCCCGATCGGCTAGGCTCTCGATCACGTTCGAGAAGTGGGAGGTGACGACCATGCCCATCCCCTGGTCCTTGACCGAGGTCTTCAGGACCCCGTGGACGATGGTCGCCGTCTCCGGGTCGAGCGTGCCCGTCGGCTCGTCAGCGAAGAGCAGGAACGGTTCCTTGGCGAGCTGCCGCGCCAGCACGACCCGCTGCTTCTCCCCGCCCGAGAGGTCGCGGGCGATGTGCATCATGCGGTGGGAAAGGCGGACCTCGTCCAGCAGATCGGCGGCCCGGCTGACGGCTTTCTCGGACGGAAACCCGATGTCGTCGAGGGCGTGGAGCACGTTCTCGATGACGCGGTCGTTGCCGTAGAGCGCGAAGGTCCGCTGGAACATGATCGCGGTCCGGGCCATGAGCTCGCGGCGGGTCGGGTCGTCGCAGCCCCAGAGGTCGACGTCGAGCGGGGAGAAGGTGCAGCCGCAGCCAGGACAGGGCGTCCCGGCGTGGCTCGGCAACTCCACACGCCCACATCCGGTGCAGCGTGCGACGTGGTAGATCACCTGCCCCGAGGTCGGCGGCTGGTCCACGCCGCGGAGCAGGTGCATCAGCACGGTCTTACCCGCGCCCGACCGGCCGATGATCCCAACGATCTCGCCTTCGCCGATCTCAAAGTTGATCTTCTTGAGGGCCTGGGTGCCGTCGAAGACCATGGAAAGGTCCCGTATGGTGATCAATGCGGTCATTGTGATGCGTCCCTACCTGTAAATGTGGCTGATCTACGATATTACCTTTTATATGCCTTCGGTCCACGCAACAGCCCGGCTGCGATATCCACGACCTCGACCAGGTCCGTGATAGTCCTGCCGGCCGCATCCCGGACCGTCGCCGATCGCTCCCCCGGCTGCTGCAGGGAGAGGACGCCGAGGTCCGCTTCACGCATGGCTGCAACGTCGTTCTCCCCGTCGCCGACCATCAGAACCCGGTCGTACGACTCGCGGAGTCGCCGGACGATCGCGGCCTTTCCGGACGGGGTTGCCGTTCCGTTAACCCGGTCGTCGGGGATACCGAGCCGCCGTGTCATGGGCAGGAGTTTCTCGACCCGGTCGCCCGAGGCAACGTAGACATCGGCTCCGAGGGCCGAAAGGCCCCTGATCGCCTCGACTGCACCCGGAAACGGCACGCCGCCGGTCGCGATGGTGTACTCGACCCCGGGGAGCCCCAGGTTCACGATCACGCCCACGTTCAGGGCAACGGCCGGCTGGTCCCGGCAGCACGCCCAGACCACCCGGATGCAGTCCTGGAGGTCGCCGACCCGGGCACGCCGGTCGCCGAAGAGGGCAACGCCGACCTCGTCGAACGAGACGGGGCGGTTGGCACAGGAGACGGCATAACTGACGTTGTTGGCGATGAGATAGGTCGAGAGGAGGGTCGCTGCCGGTTCCGCCATCACGTCCCGGGGCCTCACGGGGAGCATGGTCAGCACCCGGTCGGGCGACTCCGTCGTCAGGGTCGTGGTCTGGACATCGGGCATGACCTCCCCGGAGAGAACGTCCTTCGCGGTACGCCACGTGCTGAGCAGGGTGCCGGCCGAGTCGAAGACAACGGCGATCCGCGCGGAGGTCATATCGGTGATACCAACATCTTTGTACACGGTCCAACATCTAATGATTGACGCTGACATGACGCTCGAGGAGACGGCGGAGGGAATCCGGAGCATGGAGATCCGCGGGGCCGGGCGGATCGCCCGGGCCGCGGTCGAGGCGCTCGATGCCCACGCTGCACGCCTGACCGCAACGACGCTCGACGAGTTCCGGATAGGGATGCGGCGGGCCGCGGACCTGCTGGTCGCGACACGGCCGACCGCGGTCTCGCTCCCGAACGCGGTCAGAGCCGTGATGCGGACCCTCGAGCCCGACCTGCCGCTCGAGGACGCGAGGGCTGCCCTCCACGAACGCGCCCGTGCGTTTGTCGCGTCCTCGTTCGGCGCGGTCGAGAAGATCGGTGAGTTTGGCGCCCGGCAGATTCTCGACGGCGACGTTGTCATGACCCACTGCAACTCCGAGGCCGCCCTCGCCTGCATCGTCGCGGCTCACCGGCAGGGCAAGGCGATCGAGGTCTTCGCGACCGAGGTCCGGCCGCGGGGGCAGGGGTTGCTGACGATCCGACGTCTCAACGACGAGGGGATCCGGACCAGCTACATCGTCGACTCTGCCGCGCGGTCGTTCGTCAACGAGGTCGACCTCGTCATCGTCGGAGCCGACGCCATCACCGTCAACGGCGCGGTCGCGAACAAGATCGGGACAGCTTCGATCGCGCTCGCCGCCCACGAGGCGCGCACGAACGTCGTGGTCGCGGCCGAGACCTACAAGTTCGCGCCCTTCACGCTCCGCGGGGACCGGATCCCGATCGAGGAGCGCCCCGCATCCGAGGTGCTCTCGGACGAGATCGCGGCGACCCTGCCCCACGTCAGGGTCCGGAACCCGGCCTTCGACGTGACCCCGGCCGAATACGTGGACCTGATCATCACGGAGGCGGGCGCGATCCCTCCCTCGATGGCCTGGCTGATCATACGCGACTACCTCGGGTGGTCGATCGAGGAGTTCTACTAGCCCATCTGAGGGGGATGATCATCGCGGGCAGGAAATATCGCCGTCGCTGTGGCACACGAGAACCACGTGTGAGCGCAGCTTGCCCTCGAGAAGTCCTGCGTGACGGAGACGAGGCTCGCATCGGATCGGGATTGCCGACGGGCCTGGCTTCGGTACAGACGGCGGGCCACAGGGTTCCCGAGAACGACGCGGTCCTGTCCGGCCGATGCCGGTGGCACGGGTTCGCCCCCGGGCGCGTGGGCCGGACGCCGTCTGCACCCGAAAGGCGGACCGAACGGGGACTGCTGGCGGAGGAGAGCGCGGTCAACATGCCGTCGCTGTCTGCGAAGCGGGGGCGCTCGTCCACCCCCACACCCGGTCGTCCGCAATGCCATCGTCCCTGCGGGAGAAACCCGGGGGCGTCCGATATAGCGTTCTTCGGGAGGGTGAGATCGGCGCCGTCGCTGCTGGCTCGGGTGCGGACAGCCCGCCGGGATGTGCGAGGCGTGCCCCGTCCGATCGTCGCCTCCTCGACACCGACGATCGAAAGATGCCGCAGGGACGGTTGCGAGGCACGTCCCCGCCGGAAAGATTCCTCGATGCCCTCCGCGATACCGGCATCGCGATCAGGGCGCGGCTGGAACACCCTCCCGGCAGCAGCCCCGAGCGCGTCCGGGTGCCCGTCCCCGGCGCAGATGCCCGGGGATGCGTCGGGGTTCGTCGTCCCGGGGAGGAGGCACAGTGAAACGGAGTGCCCTGGAGCCCTGCGCATCGGCGTGCCCGCGAGGGACGATGAGGAGAGCAGGCCCGCCCGTCGCAGGGAGAAAGGCATAAACCCTGCACGACCCAAAAACCCTCAGATCCGGTGAAATACCATGGCCGACCTTTTCGCGACTTACTATTACCATCCCCGCGCCGACACGACTCCCGAGTTCGCCGCACAGGCGCTCGCCGAGGAGGAGACGACTGGGACCTGGACCGACATCTCGACCACGACCGAGTACGTCCGACGGCTCGACGGCGTGGTCGAGTCGGTTGAACCGCACGGCACGGGCTACGTGACGCGGATCCGGTACCCCGTCGAGATCTTCGAGCCGGGGAACGTCGCCCAGTACCTCTCGGTCTTCGCCGGCAATCTCTTCGGGCTCGGCCGGCTCGAATCGGTGCGGCTCCTCGACGTCGAGTACCCCGAGCCGCTCGTGGCCCCGTTCCACGGTCCGAAGTTTGGGATGGAGGGCGTCCGGCGGCTCGTCGGGACCACGAAGCGGCCGCACGTGGGCACCATCATCAAGCCGAAGGTCGGCCTTTCGCCCGGGGACACGGCGAAGGTCGCCTACGAGGCCGCGATCGGGGGCGTGGACCTGATCAAGGACGACGAGACCCTGACGAACCAGGCGTTCTGCCCGCTTCCCGAACGGGTGGCCGCCGTGATGGCCCGGCTCGACGACGCCCAGGCCGAGACGGGCCGGCACGTCCTCTACGCGGTCAACATCTCGACCCGGGCCGACCGGATCCTGGAGCGGGCCGAGTCCGCACTCGAGCAGGGCGCGAACATGCTGATGGTCGACGTGCTCACCTCCGGCTTCGACGCGATCCAGGCGCTCGCCGAGGACCCGTCGATCAAGGTCCCGCTCCACATCCACCGCACCATGCACGCCGCGATGACCCGGAACCCCGACCACGGCATCGCGATGCGCCCCTTCGCCCGGCTCGTGCGGATGGTCGGGGGCGATCAGCTCCACACGGGGACGGCGTCGGGCAAGATGGGACACGTCCCGATCGAGGAGATCCTCGGCGACAACGAGGCCCTGCTCTGCCGCTGCTACGGCCTGAAACAGGTCTTCCCGGTCTCCTCGGGCGGCCTGCACCCGGGCAAGGTCGGGGCAGAACTCGAGGCGCTCGGGATGGATCTCGTGCTCCAGGCGGGCGGGGGGATCCACGGTCACCCCGGCGGCACTGCGGCCGGTGCCCGCGCGATGCGGCAGGCCGTGGACGCCTTCATGGAAGGAGTCACGGCAGAGGAGTACGCGAAGGACCACTTCGAGCTCGAACAGGCGATCCAGAAGTGGGGGTCCTCGGCGGCGCGGTCCTGAGGCGTCGGCACATAGATGAGCGGCCGGGCCCCACCCTCTTTTCACATGGACCTGCCCTTTGAGAAGCTCCACGGAAACGGCAACGACTTCGTGCTGATCGACGAGTACGCGAGGGTCGTCGTCCCCGAGCCGATGAAGCCCGAGTTCGCCCGGCTCTACTGCGACCGGCGCTTCGGGATCGGGGGCGACGGCGTGCTCTTCCTGTCGAAGGGCGACGGCGGTGACCTCCGGATGCGTCTCCTCCAGCCCGACGGCTCCGAGGCCGACATGTGCGGCAACGGCGTCCGGTGCCTGGCGAAGTACGCGGTCGACCGCGAATACGTGGGGGAGGCGTTCGTCGTGGAGACCGGGGCGGGCCCGGTCCCGGTCGAGGCCGGGTACGACGAGGACGGCGTCTTTGAGGCGACGATCGGCATGCCCGACCCGGCCTTCGAGCGCAGCGCGATCCCGGCCCTGGGCAACGGGGAATACCTCGAGGAGGTGGACGGGCGCGAGGTCCGGGCCGTGAACACGGGCGTGCCGCACGCCGTCGTCTTCGTCGAGGACCTCGATGCGATCGACCTCGAGACGGTCGCACCCGCGATCCGGCGCCACCCCTCGTTCCCCGAGGGGGCGAACGTGGACTTCGTCCAGGTCACGGGGCCCGGCGCGATCCGCATCCGGACGTTCGAGCGCGGCGTCGAGGGCGAGACCCTCTCCTGCGGCACCGGCGCGACCGCGTCGGCCGTGATCGCCTCCCGGCTCGGGCTCGTGGGCGCAACGGTCGAGGTCGAGACGACGGGCGGCCCGCTCACGATCGCGGTCGGCAGTTCGACGACCATGACCGGGCCGGCCGAGACGGTCTTCTCGGGCGTCATCGCGCTCTGACGCCCGGCGGACCCCGGGAATCCGCCCCCTCTTTCCGAAGGCCGGGACCGGTTGAGCCGGCCGTACCGCCCGTACCGGCGCACGGGGCCGCGGACGCCTCCGGGGGCGCCGGCATTCACGCCATTCTGCCGGCAGACGCCTCGACGACGGCGCGCTCCTCGGGCGTGAGCCCGTAGAGGTCGAAGACCAGGTCGTCGATCTCGCGATCGGTGGCCTCGATCTGCAGCTCGATCAGGCGTTTCTGGTGCTCCGTCGCGGCGGCCGGCAGCCGGCGGTGGAGGTCGAGCATCGCCTCGACGAGGGCGACCATCCGGTCGTGCTTCGCCACGTTGTCAGGGCTCGCGGGGTTGATGGGGCGGACGGGGAGCGTTTCCATGTATTACATCAAATAGTGAGAATAACCGTCTCTGATCACGGTCAAATGTGTCTGGATTACCAGAACAGGCGTTTCGAGTTCAGGAGACCCCGGATGTAATAGAGATTGAAATTTGCATCATCGAGCAGAATCCCGTCACCCGTTTTGAAAAACTGCCCCTTGGTGTCGACGGCGTGAACGTCAACCAGAGGAGCCGGGTCGCGGCAGACGGGCCCGTGGGTGGTCCGACGACGGCGACACCCGTCCGGCGCCGCACGGCCCGTCTCCATTCCTTCCTGTGATTCGGGATCGTCACGGTTCGACCCCCCGTGCGCCGGTACGGGCGGTACCGCCGGCACGCGCGGTACCCCCGGGCCCCCGGCGGGGCCCGTACCGGCCGCACCGCTCCCCATCGCGCAGATGGGCTCGCGGTGCCGGGAGCACAGGGGCCCCGTCTCAGCCAGAGCGCGTCGACTGGACGCGGGGGCCGATCACGGTCCAGAGCCAGTCCGCGAACTCGCGGATGTTCTTGGTCTGGATGTACACCTCGCCCGGCCCCTCGATCTCCGTCACGAGCCACTCTCCCCCGAGGATCGTCGACTTCCAGCCGCCGAACTTCCGGATCTCGTACCGGCAGGAATCGGAGAACGCGACCAGGTGGAAGTTGTCGACCACGAGCCGTTCGCCGGGCGCGAGGACGTGGCGGTCGAGCGCGCCGAAGGTATTGGCGAAGAGCACTCCCTCGCCGGTCACCTTGATCATGAAGAGGCCCTGGCCGAAGAGCCCCTTCGTGAACCCCTGCCACTGGACATCGAGGTTGACTCCCTGCGTGGAGGCGACATAGCTGGAGCGCTGAACGATGAAACCGTGGTCGGGCCCGATCTCCAGCACCTCGATGTCCCCGACGGGCGCCGCGACGAAGCCGGCCTCGCCCGGCGCTCCCGACGCGACGTAGTCGTTGACGAAGAGCGACTCGCCCCCGAGCACCGAGGAGACGATGCTGCCGAACAGCCCCTTCTGCCGCAGCCGGCTGTTGACCTGGATCGAGGGGGTCATGTAGGTCATCGCGCCGGCCTCTGCCGCGATAGACTCGCCGGGCTCGAGGCGGACGACGGCCATCGCGTAGGAAGGTCGGTACTTGATCTCGTACTGCATGGATCAGCTCCTGTTGAAGAGTGGTGCGCGGCAGCGGAAAAAAGCTGGGAGGAACCGCACCCTGGCGACGGAGGCACAGTCACGGATCTGCGAAGGATGCGCTGGAACCTTCGGCTGGACGCGGGCAGAGATCGACACGGACGTGGTCGGGCAACCGCACCAGGTCCTTCGGGCCCGGACCGGATCCGCAGCGATCGGGCGCGGACTCCGGGGCAGACCGGGGTTTCAGTCGATCTCGTACTCGCCGGGGCCGTCGGCGGGGATGGGCTCGAGCCCCTCGGCAGACGCGCCGCTCGGCGCCGGCTGCGCGGTGCTGTCGCCGCTGCTTCGCCCGGGCGTCTCGGGACCGAGCTCTGGCGCGCCACACGCCGCAAGCGCGAGGCACCACGCGAGCCCGAGGGCCACCCACGCCAGACGACCGCGCATGCAGCTACCGCCCCCTACGACTTCGGGCCGACGACCTCCTGGCCGCCCATGTACGGCCGCAGCGCCTCGGGTATAATAACCGTCCCGTCGGCTTCCTGGCAGTTCTCCAGGATCGCGGNNTCTCGATCCGCTCGACGCCGCCGTTTTGCGCGACCAGGAGGTATCGGGCATCCCACGGTTCGTGGAGCCGGAGCTCGCGCCCGTAGTAGACCTGGGAGGCGAGGGCGAGCGTCGCATACCGTCCCGGCGCCACCTCGAAGAGAGCGCCCGAGACGTACCGGCGGACGTACCACCTGAGTTCGGAGACGAGCGAGAGCCCCGACGAGAGGGTCGCGACCTCGACCGCGACGCCGAAGGGCGAGCGGCGGGGGTGGTAGAAACGGAGGACCCGCCGGCTCGTCTCCGAGTCGAGCAGGGTCCGAAAGAGGTCGAGCCCCTCTTTGGGGAGAAAGAGGAGGCGCA
>DAEF01000207.1 GCA_002495225.1 Methanoregulaceae archaeon UBA288
GCTCCCGAAGCCTATGCCGCGGCCCCGGCGGCGCTGCGCGAGAGCGATCTTCGCGCTGTGGGGGAGGCCCGGGCCCAGGGGGCCATCGCCGCCATGAACTCGCTCGGCCTCCTCGAGGGGTACCGGCACGATGGGAGCGCGTGGGCCGACGAGGCCATGACCTTTACACGGCTCACCGAGCCGTCGGCCACGTTCCTGCTCGCTCGCTGGGACGGGCGCACGCTGACCCCCTGGTATCACTCGGAGCGGGATGACTGGTCGCTGTGCCGGATCACGGTGCAGCTCTCCAACCTCGCAAGGCCGGGGACCATGTCTCCCGCGCTGCGCGCCGCGGTTGATGCCGCTACGGCGAGGTTGCCGGACCAGGGGCGGTGGCAGATGATCCTGCCTCTCGTCGAGAACGCCGGCATCTGGTCCGCGCAGGGACTGGATCAGCGCGGGCGAAACGTCGGGATTGTCTACGACCAGTTCCAAGGATCAATGAAAACAGATGAGGAAACTTTATGATATGATGCTGCATACAAACCCCCGTGGGCAGGACCCTCCGAGGGCCCTGGCCCGGGAACTACGGAGGTTACCGTGACAGACAATCTGATCAACGAACCATGGATCCCGGTCACGAGGCGGAGCGGGAGGCGCGAGACGATCGCGCCCTGGCAGCTGACGACCGGGTACGAGGTCGATCCCATCACCGGGCTCGACGCCCCCCGGGCGGATTTCAACGGAGCCCTGATCCAGTTTCTGATCGGGCTCGTCCAGACGGCGCTCCCGCCCGATCGGGGGAAAGACTGGCGCAGGCGGCTCCGGAGCCCGCCGTCGCCCGAGGAACTGCGCGCAGCCTTCGAGCCGTTCGCGTATGCCTTCGACCTTGACGGCGAAGGAGCCCGGTTCCTGCAGGACCTGACGCTCTCCGAGGGTGAGCCAAACCCGGTGGACCGGCTGCTGATGGAGATGCCCGGCGAGCAGACGCTGAAAAAGAACACCGACCATTTCCTGAAACGGGGGACGGTGCAGCGCTGCTGCCTGCCCTGCACGGCCATGGCGCTCCTGACCCTCCAGACGAACGCACCCTCAGGGGGTCGCGGGCACCGCACGTCCCTCCGTGGAGGCGGCCCTCTCACCACGCTGATCCTCGGACGGACCCTCTGGGAGACGGTCTGGCTCAACGTCCTCGAAGCGGGGGATCTCGCCGGCCTCGGGAACGCGGGGTGCACCGGCGATGCCGACGCGTTCCCCTGGCTCGCTCCCACCCGGACGAGCGCGAAGGGAGAGGTGACCACCTCGCTCGACACACACCCGCTCCAGGTATACTGGGGAATGCCCCGCCGGATCCGGCTTCAGATCGTCGAGACGGAAACCGCAGAGGCCTGCGACATCTGCGGCGCCGAGAGCGGCCGGACGGTCACGACCTACCTGACCAAGGACGGCGGGGTGAACTACAAGGGGGGCTGGCGCCACCCGCTGACGCCGTACGCCCGGATGAAGACCGGTGAGGAACTGCTCCCGCGCCACGGCCAGCCGGGGGGCGTCACCTACCGGAACTGGCTCGGCCTCGTCCAGAGCCACCCGGAGCGGGGCGTGCCTGCCCGCGTCGTGACCGTGTTCCGCGAGGACCGGTATGCCGACGTGACGGACCTCGATGCCAGGATCTGGGCATTCGGGTACGACATGGACAACATGAAGGCCCGGTGCTGGTACGAGGGGACCATGCCGCTCCTCCACGTCGAGGCCGAGGGAGGTCTCCGCGAGCGGTTCGAGGCCGAGGTGGCGCGGTGGATCCGGGCCGCCGAGCTCGTGGTCTCGAGCACGCGGAGCTGCATCCGCCAGGCGTGGTACGACGACCCGAAGAATGCCCCCTCGGGCGATCTCTCGTTCATCGACGCCCGCTTCTGGCAGGAGACCGAGGCAGACTTCTTCGGGCGGCAGCGCGGGATTCTCGCCGCCGTGCGAGCCGGCAGCGACCTCTCCGGGATCAGGCTGGAGTGGTTGAAGGTCCTCCGGGACGAAGCCCTATCGCTCTTCGACGAGTACTCTCAGGCCGCGCAGATCGGAGTCGCCGACCCCCGCCGCATCGCGCTCGCGCACCGCGATCTCCTCCGGTACACCGGCCCGAGAAACAGACTGATCGCGCAGGCGCTCGATCTCCCCGTCGAGACCGAGGCCGACGGAAAGCGGAAGAAACGCGGGGCGACCAGAACCCCGGCAGAGTGACAGCATGACAACCGAACAGTACCACAGACTCAGTCTCTGGGGCCAGGCGCCCATGCGCGCCCTGCTCCACTGGTGGCAGGGGCTCGATCAGGCCCGCGGTGACCGCGCGGCCCTCCGGCGCTGCCACACGCTCGCCGAGATCGTCCTGACCCCGGCCTTCAACAGGCTCCGGATCGACCTCGCCCGGTTCGCCGAACTCGACAGCGGGACGATCGCGCGCCTTGCCGTGGTCGCCGGGGTGCTCGCCCACGTGACGCCCCCGGCAGATGAGAACATGATAGAGGGGCTGCTCACGCCACGTCCCCACGGACAGATCGCGCGGCAGATGGCGGCTCCGCCGCCCGACGGCACCCGCTCGCCGGTATCGGAGCTCAGGTTCCGCCGGCTGCTTTCTATCCCCGAGGCCGAGCCCGAAGCGCTCTTCGCGGCGATGATCCGGCTGGTCCGGCACCTCGGCGGCACCCCGGCGCAGGTCGACGTGCCGAGCATGGCCCGCGGCCTCTTCCACTGGAACCAGAAGACGAAACAGACCTGGGCCTTCGCCTACTACGAAGCGGCCCCCAAGAACGAATCTCCCCGGTGAACACCATGACGACATTTGTACAGCTCCACATGCTGGTATCGTATCCCCCCTCGAACCTGAACCGCGACGACCTCGGCCGCCCGAAGACCGCCATGATGGGTGGCGCGCTGCGGATCCGGGTCTCGTCGCAGAGCCTCAAGCGCGCGTGGCGCATGTCGCCGGTCTTCGATGCCGGCCTTGCCGGCCACCGCGGCGTCCGGACCAAGGAGATGGGGACGAACATCTTCCAGTCGTTCACAACGGGAGTGCCCCTCTCGGCTCTCCTGAGAGGCGAACAGGGCTCCACCCCCGCCTTCGCGCCCGTCGACGAGACGAAGGCCCGGGAGTGGAGCCGGGCGATCGCGACGGTCTTCGGAAAGCTGAAGGAGGCAAAGAAGGGGGCGGACGGGGCGAAGCAAGCGGACCCCCTCGAGATAGAGCAGCTCGCCCACTTCTCGCCCGAGGAGATCGCCGCGATCGAGGAGCTCGTTGCCCGGGCGGCCACCGAGAAATCAGCGCCGACCGAGGACGAGCTGAAGGGCCTCTTCCGCAGTCACACAGCCGCCGACATCGCGATGTTTGGCAGGATGCTCGCCGCGAACCCGAAGTACAACACCGAGGCCGCGGTCCAGGTCGCCCACGCGATCACAGTCCACGCGTCCGCGGTCGAGGACGATTTCTTCACCGCGGTCGACGACCTGAACCGGGGCGAAGAGGACGTCGGGGCCGGGCACATGGGCGAGACGGAGTTCGCTGCCGGGCTCTTCTACCTCTATGTCTGCATCGATCGCGACCTGCTACTCGAGAACCTTCAGGGGGACGAGGCGCTCGCGAAGGCTGCGGTCGCCTCGCTCCTCGAGGCGGCGGCCACGATCTCACCGACGGGTAAGCAGAACTCGTTCGGCTCCCGGGCGTACGCTTCATACATCCTCGCCGAGAAAGGAAGCCGGCAGCCGCGCTCGCTCTCGGTCGCGTTTCTCGCCCCGGTCACCGACCGCGAGGACATGCTCGGAGCGGCGATCGCCCGGTTCGAGGAGACCCGGGCAAACATGGAGAAGGTCTACGGCCCGTGCTGCGACGAATGGCGGGCCGTGAACGCCCGGGCGGGCGAGGGGACGCTCGCGGACCTGACGACGTTCGTTACCGAGTGACATGCCCCCATATCTCATCTTTCGCCTCTACGGGGCGATGGCCTCGTGGGGGGAGATCGCGGTCGGCGAATTCCGGCCGACGAGCGACCACCCGGGGCGCTCGGCCGTGCTCGGCCTTATCGGGGCCGCGCTCGGGATCCGCCGCGACGAGGAGGAGCGGCTTCGAGCGCTGGCCGACGGCTACCGCATCGGCGTACGGCTGGACGCGCCGGGTGCCCTCCTCCGCGACTACCACACGTCCCAGGTGCCCGCGTCGGGCTCGGGCAGGTCGCGCCGGACGTTCCGCACCCGCCGGGAGGAGCTCCTGGCGCCGGCCGACCTGGTCAGCACGGTCCTCTCGACCAGGGACTACCGCTGCGACAGCGTGGCCACGATCGTGATCGAGGCGCTCCAGGGCGCTCCCTATCCGCTCGATGAGGTCGCGGCGGCTCTGATGCATCCGATCTTCGTCCTCTACCTCGGGCGCCGCTCCTGCCCGCCCGGGCTGCCGCTGGAGCCGGTGACGGTCGAGGCGGGTTCGCTCGTCGAGGCGCTCGCGGCAGCGGACGCGTCCTCGAAGTCCACCCATTTCCTCCGGCCGCTCTACCGGAAAAAGCGCTACGGGACGCCCCCGGTTCAACGGCTCTTCTGGGAGGAGGGGATGGAGGCGGGCCTCTCCGACGGCGTCCAGTCGGTGCCGCGGCGCGATCACCCGCTCTCGCGCCGCCGCTGGCAGTTCCGCGACCGGACGGAACACCAGGCCGTCCTCGCACCGCGGGAGGAGGGATAGCGTGTTCTTCTCGCGCATCCGACTTCGCCCGCATGCCGCGGCGGACCCGGGCTTCTTTGCCCGCGTGGCTGACGCGTACGAGGCGCACTCGCTGGTCTGGGACCTCTTCAGCGACGGCCCCGATCGCGAGCGCGACTTTCTGTACCGGCAGGAGACGCACGAGGGGCTCCCCGCGTTCTACACGCTCTCGGAGCGCCAGCCGGCCGACCGGAACGGGACCTGGGAGGTCCAGTCGCGGCCCTTCGCCCCGAAGCTCCGGGCGGGCCAGCGCCTGGGCTTCATGCTCAGGGCGAACCCGACGCGGGCCGCCTGTGACCCCAAGACAGGGAAGCATCACCGCCACGACGTGGTGATGGCCGCGAAACGGCGGTTGAAAGAGACAGAGCCAGACCGGAGCCGGTGGCCGACCGAACCGGACCTCGTCAGGGAGGCAGGCCTCGTCTGGCTCGCGCAGCGGGCCGAACGGTGCGGGTTCGAGTTCACGCCGGGAGAGGTGATGGCCGATGGGTACCGCCAGCAGGTCTTCAGGAAGACGAAGGTGGCCCGGCCGATCCAGATCAGCACGATCGACTACGGTGGGACCCTGACCGTGACCGATCCCGGGGCCTTCGTCGCGGCGCTCCAGGGGGGGATCGGGCCGGCGAAGGGGTTCGGCTGCGGCCTGCTCCTGGTCCGGCCGGCGTGAGGGGGAGCGGATGCTCCCTCCTCTCCGGCCCATCACGATCAAGGAGCGGACGTCGCTCGTCTTTCTCGAGCGTGGCGAGCTCGACGTGATCGACGGCGCGTTTGTGCTGGTCGACAAGAACGGTGTGCGGACACAGATCCCGATCGGCGCGGTCGCCTGCCTGATGCTCGAGCCGGGTATCTGGGTATCGCACGCGGCCGTGACCCTTGCTTCGCGCGTCGGGTGCCTGCTGGTCTGGATCGGCGAGGCCGGGGTCCGGCTCTACGCGGCCGGCCAGCCCGGCGGCGCCCGCTCGGATCGCCTGCTGTACCAGGCGAAGCTCGCGCTGGACGATTCTGCCCGGCTCAGGGTCGTGCGGAAGATGTACGAGCTCCGGTTCGGCGCCCCCGTGCCCGAGCACCATTCCGTCGAGCAGCTCCGGGGCATCGAGGGCGCCAGGGTGAGGGAAATGTACCACCAGATCGCCCGGAAGTACGGCCTCGAGTGGACCGGCCGCCGGTACGAGCCGGACGAGTGGGGGAGCGGCGACCTCCAGAACCGCTGCCTCTCCTCGGCCACGG
>DAEF01000085.1 GCA_002495225.1 Methanoregulaceae archaeon UBA288
CGCCGATCCAGCCGGGCTCGAACGAATAGAAGCGATAACTCGACGCGGGCCTGTCCCCGGAGACGTAGAACGGGTCGGCCGGCGGGGCTGCAGTCGCGAGCCTCTGCTCGACCGTCACGGTGTCGAGGTGCGAGTTGCCCTCCGCGTCCGCGAATACCCGGTGATACGTCACCCGGGCGGGATTGGGCGAGGTTGGTTGAGACATGTCCGGTTCTCCTCCGCGTTGTACGGGTTGAGACGCGCTCCGCAGAGAAAAAGGTGATCCGGCCGGGCCGGCATCCGATGGCGCCGGCGACCCGCGTTGTGCCTGCGGGAGCCCGGGGTTGGGACGGGGGATGGCGCCCGTCCCTCTCCGCGCGCCTCGCTCTGTTCCCGGCCGCTGCGCGTGTGGCGGTGACGCCGGGCCCTTCCGCGACAGGCACCCCACCAGGCGGTCGTCCCGAACGAGATACTCCCGGGACAGGGAACGCCGCCCCGCCTCGCAGGGAAGGCGGCGACCCGGGGGGATGAGCGCACCCGTGCCGCCACCCCTTCTCCGCCGGACGGGGGGAGATCCGGAGCATCTCCCGGATTGCCGGTTCCTGCCCGGCACAAGAGCGAAGCATATGGATTTTTAAGGGATGTCATTTTAATTGTTCTGCATGCACCGTATGGTTAAACACATCGTGTTACCTCTCGTCGTCCTGGCACTCGCCCTGTGCTGTGCCTGTGTCACCCAGGACACGGGGAGCCCCGCAACCACCGCGGCAACCACGGCACCGGCCGACAACGCGACGCCTGGTGTCACCGCGACGACGGCAGAAAACGTCACGGTCAAGGTGTTTCACGCCGGGAGCCTGACCGGTCCCTTCGAGAAACTGAAAGCCGAGTTCGAGGCGAAGTATCCCAACGCGGAGGTGCTCCTCGAACCGGGCGGCAGCGTCGACGTGATCAAGAAGGTGACGGACCTCGACAAGTCGGCAGACGTGGTGGCCTCCGCCGACTACGCGCTGATCCCCCAGTACATGGTGCCGAACGACGCCGACTGGTACCTCACCTTCGCCAAGAACCAGATGACCCTTGCGTACACCAACAAGAGCGCCCACGCCTCTGAGATCACGGCCGACAACTGGTACACGATCCTCGCCCGCGACGACGTCCGGTGGGCCTTCTCCGATCCCAACGCGGACCCCTGCGGCTACCGCACGCCCATCACGATTCAGCTCGCCGAAGATCACTACAAGGACGATGCTATCTTCGAGACGCTCGTGGAGGAGCACTCCAACATCAAGGCGACGGAGAGCGGCGGCGTCTGGACCATCGATGCCACCGACCCTGATCCCGATGGCACCAGGCTCACCATCCGTCCGAAGAGCGTCGAGCTGGTCCAGATGCTGCAGGCCGGCGGTATCGATTACGCCTGGGAGTACCGGAGCGTCTCCGTGCAGAATGGCCTGGAGTACATCGAGCTCCCCGAGGAGATCGACCTCTCGTCGATCGACTTCAACGACACCTACGCGACGGTCCAGACAAAGGCCGTGAAGGGCAACGGGACCACGCTGTACCCGGGGTCGCCCATCGTCTACGGCGTGACGGTGCCGAAGAATGCCGAGCACCCCGACTACGGTCTCCGCTTCGTCGAGATGCTGATCGGTGACGAGGGCCAGGCCATCCTGACCGCCGACGGCCAGCCGCCCATCGCGCCCGCCGGCGGGTTCGGGGACGTCCCGGCCGGGCTCTCCAGCCTGGTCTCCAGGAAATCCTGATCACCCTTTTTTCCGGGTAGCGCAAACGTTGTAGAGGCACCGACATCCCGGCAACGCGGGATTGCATTTTGAAACACCGGCTCAATGAAGGGGAAGAAGTGTGGTCCTGATACGGGAGAACAGGCATGACTGAGGGGCGAGGAAGGTCCCTCTGGGCACGCTACCGGCGCGTCGATTCCTGCCTCGTCGCGTTCACCCTCGTCGGCTCGACCCTGGTGGTCTTCGCGTTCCTCGCGCTCGCGACGATCACCCTCACCCAGCTCGCCGATCTCCCGTTCCTCGTCCAGGTGGCGAGCGATTCCCGGGTGATCGACTCCATCCTCCTCACCTTCGGCGCCGGCCTCCTCGTGGTACTCATCCTTCTCGTCCTCGGGACCCCGCTGGCGTACGTGCTCGCCCGGACGCATTGGCGAGTCAACAGCCTGGTCGAATCCCTGATCGATATCCCGCTGATGCTCCCCCACACTGTGGCCGGGATCATGGTCTACCTTCTCTTCATGCAGCGGGGGCTGCTGGGAGCACCCCTGAAAGAGATCGGCATCGTGTTCGAGGACGCGTTCCCGGGCATCGTGGTCGCCATGCTCTTCGTCTCCATGCCGTTCTACGTCAACACCGTCCGGGAGGGGTTCCAGAAAGTCCCGCTGCATATCGAGAACGTGGCCCGCACCCTGGGGGCGACCCGGTTCCGGGCGTTCGTCCTGGTCGTGCTCCCACTCTCCTCCCGCCACATCCTGAACGGCTGTGTCGTCTCCTGGGGCCGGGCGATCAGCGAGTTTGCCGCCGTGACCATGATCGCCTACTACCCGATGGTCGTCTCCACGCTCATCTACTACCGTTTCACCACGGGGGGGCTCAGGGAGAGCAGCGCGATCGCCTTCCTGATGATCCTGGCCAGTTTTTCGGTCTTCCTGGTGCTGCGCGTGGCCACCAGGTACCTGGGGAGCTATGATGATCGCGTTTGACCACGTCGACCTGGCCCTCGGGGGGTTCTCCCTGACGGACATCTCCTTCACCATCGAGACGGGGGAGTACTTCTTCATCATCGGGCCGTCCGGGGCGGGCAAGACCATCATCCTCGAGGCCCTTGCCGGGCTGCACGTCCCTGACCGGGGGCGGATCCTCCTCGGGGCGAAGGACATGAGCCTGATCCCCCCCGAACTGCGGGGCGTGGGGCTCGTCTACCAGGACTATTCGCTGTTTCCGCACATGACGGTCGAGAAGAACATCGCGTTCGGCCTGAAGATGCACCGCCGACCCCCGCCGGAGGTGAAGAGGACGGTGGACGGCCTCCTCGCCCGGTTCGGGATCGAGCACCTCAGGGACCGGGCGACGCTCACCCTCTCCGGCGGAGAGATGCAGCGGGTGGCGCTCGCCCGGGCCCTGGCCATCAGCCCGGACGTCCTCCTCCTCGACGAGCCCCTGTCGGCACTCGATCCCGGCGCGAAGGAGCACTTCATCCACGTGCTCAGGGACATTCACCAGGAGAACGGCCTGACGATCATCCAGGTCAGCCACGACCGCCACGAGATCCTCTCGCTCGGCACCAGCATGGCCGTGATCATGGACGGGTGCCTCCAGCAGAAGGGCTCGGTCCGCGAGGTGTTCGCGGCCCCGGTATCGCGGCGAGTCGCCGAGTTCATCGGGTACGAGAACGTGATCGACGGGGTGCTGACCGCGCCGCGTGCCGGGGAGTGCCTGGTCGATGCCGGCGGCATGCATCTCCACGCGCCCTGCACCGGGCGGCGGGCAGGACCCGTCACCGTCTGTATCAGCGCCGACGAGGTCTTCGTGCACCCCCGGGGCGTCTTTCCCGCCGACCACGAGAACACGCACCCCGGGATCGTTACGTCGCTCACCCAGGCCGGCTACCTCACGCGGGCCAGGATCGATGCCGGCCCCACCGTGGTCGCGGTGATGATCCGGGAGACCGCCGAAGCGATGGCCCTGAAGGTGGGCTCCCCGGTCACGGTCAGCTTCAGGAAGAACGCCGTCCGGTTCGTCGGGCAGTGACCGCGAGACGGTTGTCGCGTTCAAGATCGGCACCCGAACGCCGTTTTTCAGGTCTTCGGTACCATCGCCACCTGCTTTTTCCATTCGTCGATGCATCCGGGTTCCCGTGACGATCCTGTTCTTCTCCGTGCCGGCATCTTCGGCCCGGCCTTTCCCGGCGGCGCAGGGACGTGACCGGACCGGCACGGCCCCCCGGGGGTTCCCGGGGCGAGGCGCGGTGACCGGGCACCGGGTGTAGAGTCTCGAATTCATTTCACTCACACAACCACCCCTGTGCGTAGCCGAAGATCCGTTCCGGAGGCAATC
>DAEF01000029.1 GCA_002495225.1 Methanoregulaceae archaeon UBA288
GTTCTCGAACACACCAGCGCCAACCCGAACGGCCCCCTGCATGTCGGGCACATCCGGAACTCGATTATCGGAGATACACTTGCCCGGGCGTTCCGGAAGGCCGGATACCCGCTTGAAGTGCAGTATTATGTCAATGACATGGGACGGCAGATCGCGATCGTGGTCTGGGGCATGGACCACCTCGGGATCGGGGCCGAGCCCGGCGAGAAGCCCGACCACTACACGGCCCGGGTCTACGTCGAGGCGAACCGCCGGATCGAGGCCGACCCGGCCATCACGGCCGAGGTCGACTCGCTCATGCAGCAGGTCGAGGCCCAGGACCCCGCGACGGTCAAAAAGTTCCGGGATGTCGTCTCGTCCTGCCTGGACGGGTTCAAGGAGACGCTCGGCGACCTCGCCGCGCCGCACGACCGTTTCGTCTGGGAGTCGGACTTCCTCAGGATCGGGGACATGGAGCGGCTCCTCGACCGGTTCGTCCGCCGGCCCGAGGCCCACCAGGACGAGGTCTTCTGGGTCGACCTCTCCGCGTCCGGGATCACGAACCGGTACGTGCTCCGCCGCTCGGACGGGACGAGCGTGTACGCGGCCCGCGACCTCGCGTACCATGTCTGGAAGGCCCGGAACGCGGACCGCGTCATCGACGTGCTGGGCGCGGACCACAAGCTGATCGGGGCGTCGCTCCAGGCGGCGCTCCGGATGATCGGCGAGAAACCGCCCGAGATCGTCTTCTTCGAGTTCGTCTCACTCCCCGAGGGCTCGATGTCCACCCGGGCCGGGAAGTTCATCCCGTCGGACGACCTGATCGAGGAGACCCGGCGGCGCGCCCTCGAGGAGGTGACGGTCCGCCGGCCCGAGCTCTCCGAGGAGGAGCGGCGGGCCATCGCACGCTCGGTCGCGCTCGCCGCGATCCGGTACGACATCGTCCGGGTCTCGCCCGAGAAGGCGACCGTCTTCGACTGGGGGACCGCGCTCGACTTCGAGCGGCAGTCGGGGCCGTACGTCCAGTACGCCCACGCCCGGGCCTGCTCGATCCTCGCGAAGGCCGGCGACTGGAGCGAGGCGTACGCCTGCGACTCCGCGCACGAGCTGGCGCTCGCCCGCCAGATCGCGAAGTTCCCCGTGGTCGTGCAGCAGACGGTCGAGGAGCTCCGGCCCCACCTCCTCGCGACGTACGCCCGCGAGCTCGCGGACCTCTTCAACACCTTCTACCACTTCGAGCCCGTGCTCCGGGCCGAGGGCGCGACCCGCAATGCCCGGCTCACGCTCGTAAAGGCCGCGCAGAACACGCTCAAAGAGACCCTCGAGACACTCGGGATCGATGCCCTCGCTTCCATGTGAACCGGCCCGCGAGGCCCTCGCCCGGCAGGGCTACCTCTTCGTCGACCGCCGCTCGACGGCGGCCGTCAAGCCCTGCCTCTGGTGCCGCCGCGCCCTCGGCGGGGGCGGCACCTGCTACAAGCAGCAGTTCTACGGGATCGAGAGCCACCGCTGCGTCCAGATGACGCCGACCCTGCGGTGCAACCAGCGCTGCATCTTCTGCTGGCGCTCGTTCGAGCACGAGGTCACCGAAGAGGTCGAGCTCTCGCCCGAGGCCCTCTTCGCGGCACTGCCCCGCCTGCAGAAGCAGGCCCTCGCCGGGTACAAGGTCCACGTCGCGCCCGAACGGTTCGAGGAGGCCGCGCACCCGAACCAGGTCGCGGTCTCGCTCGCGGGCGAGCCGACCCTCTACTCCCAGCTCCCGCGCTTTCTCGAGCTCTGCACGGATGCGGGCATGACCACGTTCCTGGTCACGAACGGGACGCGCCCCTGGGTCGTTGCCTCCTCGCGGCCGTTCCAGACCTACGTCTCGCTCGACGCGCCGGACGAGGCGACGTACAGGCGCGTCTGCCGCCCGGCGGACCCCGCCGCCTGGGAGCTCGTGCGCGAGAGCCTGGCCCTCCTCGGCGCCCGCCGGTCGGCGATCCGGGTCACCCTCGTCGCGGGCCTGAACGACCACGACCCGGCGGGATACGGCGCGATGGTCGCGGATTCGGCCCCGACCTTTGTCGAGGTCAAAGGCTATATGCACCTCGGGTACAGTAGAAAGCGACTCACGGCGGCGCACATGCCGTCCCACGAACGGGTCCGGGCGTTCGCCGGGCAGGTGGCCCGCCACGCCGGGTACCGGGTGCGGGACGAGAACGTCGCGAGCCGCGTGGTCGTGCTGGAGCAGGTATGAGGTTCAACGTCGAGGAGTGGAGGGAGCGGTCGAGGAGCGACTTCGAAGGGGCATGGCACGCGGGGCCGTCGGTGCTGACGCCGCCGGGCTCGGCCGAACGGTACCCGCGCCTGTCGTACACGCGGGCCTCCCGGCACCCGGTCTTCGAGACGATCCACCGCCTCCGCGAGGCGTACCTCTCGATCGGCTTTTCTGAATACGCGAACCCGATCATCGTGGAGGAGGCCGAGGTCTACCGGCAGTTCGGCCCCGAGGCGATGGCCGTGCTCGACCGGGTCTTCTACCTCGGCGGCCTGCCGCGGCCGAACGTGGGGATCGCCCGCGAGCGGCTCGATCGGATCAACGGGATCCTCGGCGCGCCCATGGGGGAGCCGACCGAGGAGGCGCTCCGCGAGTGCCTGCACGGCTACAAGAAGGGGACGATCGACGGCGACGAGCTGGCCCACGAGATGGCCTGCGTGCTCGGCACGGACGACGCCCGCGTGGTCCGGATCATGGACGAGGTCTTCCCCGAGTTCCGCGAGCTCGCCCCCGAGTCCTCGCGCTCGACCCTCCGCTCGCACATGACGAGCGGCTGGTTCATGACCCTCGGGGCGATCTGGGACCGGGCGCCCCTCCCGCTCCGACTCTTCTCGGTGGACCGCTGCTTCCGCCGCGAGCAGGAGGAGGGACCGACGCGCCTGATGACCTACCACTCGGCCTCGTGCGTGGTGGCGGGCGAGGACGTGACGAACGAGGCGGGGAAGGCCGTCTCCGCGGCCCTCCTCGCGGCCTTCGGCTTCACGGACTTCCGGTTCCAGCCCGACGAGAAGCGGTCCAAGTACTACATGCCCGGCTCGCAGACCGAGGTCTACGCCCGCCACCCGGCGATCGGCTGGGTCGAGGTGGCGACCTTCGGGCTGTACTCGCCCTCGGCCCTCGCCGAGTACGGGGTCGGCGTGCCCGTCATGAACCTCGGGCTCGGCGTGGAACGGCTCGCCATGGTCCTGAACCAGGCCGACGACGTCCGGGCCATGGTCTTTCCGCAGTTCCACCCGCGCCCGCTCACCGACGCCGAGCTCGCGGCGGCCGTCGGGCTGCGCGAGGAGCCGGCGACGGTCGAGGGGCGCCGGATGGCCGCGGCGATCGCCGCCGTCGCGGCCGAACACGGCGACGCGCAGGGCCCGGTCTCGTTCGAGGCGTGGACGGGCGACGTCGCCGGCACCCGCCTCCGGGTCTTCGTAGAGGAGCCCGAGGCGACGTCCCGGCTCCTCGGGCCGGCCTGCATGAACGAGGTCTTCGTCCGCGACGGCTCCGTGCTCGGGGTGCCCGACACCGAGAAGTTCAGAGACGTCCGCGAGCACGGCGTGCCGACCGGGATCCGGTTCCTGGACGCCGTCGCCGCGCTCGGCGCCGCGCGGGTCGAGGAGGCGGCACGCTGCGGCGAGGGCACGACGGTCCAGGTTAAGATGGCCAAGCTCCCGAGCGACGTCAACCTGAAGGTGGCCGAGTACGCCATGCGCTCGGTCACGGACACGAAGAAGAAGGTCGACGTCCGCGGGCCGGTCTTCGTGACGATACGTTCCGAGGTGGAGGAGCCGGCGGCTCCCGGGGATGCCGAGTAGTGTACGGTGATTCCTTACCTGGTGCCACCATCCTGAATGGCACGAGACGGTAGTACTTCGGGATCCCTCATTTCCCCGGGTCGATATATCCATGACGACGAGGCCGCCGGGACCTGTCTTCGGGCCCGCGACCTCCTGCCATCCTTCACGAGTTGTCCTCGTTGTGGCAGCACTCATACTGGTCGCATCCGGCGTCAACGGCACAGGTGCTACCGTTGTCGAAGGGAGGGGGGCGTTCTGAAAGGCAGTATCTTCGAACGGTCGCAGGTCTCTTTTTCGATACCGTCGCTGGCGATCGAGCTCTTTGAACCGGATCCGTTGGTCCGGGAAGCGGCCCGTCAGCCCGGTCTGGCGTGTACCACCGCCTGTCGTCTTCATCATCCATTTCTCACGGCGATCCTGTGCACCGCTGAGGACGCAGACTCCCTGAAAGGAGAGACAGAGCTCGACGAATCGTATTTTGGAGGACGGAGAAACGGAAAACGGGGACGCGGAGCTGCAGGCAGGGTACCGGTCTTCGGTGTCCTCGAACGAGGAGGGAAGGTACAGGTTGGGGCCGTGCAGAACGTGAAACGAGAGACGCTCCTCGAACTCACCATCAAGACGTTGAGACGCGGCAGCCTGGTGTCCACAGGTCGGTTTCAAAGCAATCATGGCCCGGGTCTCCTGTGGCTTTCGTCACAAACGAATCCATAAAGGCAAACGATTCGCCGATGGATGGTCGACATCAACGCGATCGAAGGATGCTGGTCGTTCGCCAGGGAACCTCTCGTGAAATATCAAGGGATCGACCCGGTGACGTTCCTGTTCTACCCCAAAGAACCGGCGTCCAGGTATAATTACCGGGACGCCGATCTCTCTGATCACCTGGTTGAGACGCCTGGGGAATATCCGCGGGCGGCAGCACCTGAGCAGTCACCTGAATCCGAATGAAATTGAGGGCGCAGCTAATGAAGGGGCAGAGAATTCTCCATACAGTAGTGTGCCGCTGTGCGCGCCGTGTGAGCAGATGCAGCTGGCCTGGAAAGGGAGTATTTGCAGTATGAAAAAGGGTACCTGGGTAAAATTTATAGCCATTATCATGGTTTGCGTGATAATTGATATCGTCCTGCACCTTGTCACAAGCGCATACAGTACCATGCCCGAGAACCCGAATTACAGCATAGTGGCAGAGCTGCTCGGGACGGAATGTACCGTCTCTCTCTGGGCGCTCCTCTCTTTTTCCAGTGCTGCTTCGGTTTATTACCTCATCAGAAAAACGATCCCGGGAGAGGGGGTACACAAGGGGCTGCGTTACGGTTCTGCTATTGCTCTCATCTGGCTATTTGCCATGCTGGAGGGGGTAGCCCTGTTTGGCAATCCCGTAGTGAACGAACTTGTGGTTGGCCTCAGTGATGCCATTCCTGTTTTTTTGATGGGGATCCTTTTGAGTCTGCTATTCAATGAGCGTGGAAAGAACGCTGCGGTACAGCCGTGTACTCCTGGACAGAAAATGACGGCCGTGTCCATAATCACGGGGATATTCTTGGTTGGACGATACGCTGCATATCTCACGGGAGTGATCCAGTCAGGACACCAGACAAGCCCGGTTGCGACATTTTTCTGGACATTCCTCATGGGTGCCTGTATCGGGGTAGCATGTATTCTGCTGGGGAATATCGAAAATAGGTTGTTCCTGGAATGGAGAGCAGCGAAGTTCGGATTCCTGATTTTTGGCGTTAACTGGGCTACGTTCCTTGTTTTTATGCCCCTGTTGTTTTCCGGCTATCTGGTGGACGTGATCTTCAGAATCATTATCGACCCCCTGCTTGTAACGATCGGATACTATCTGGCATTCAGTCCCGGGGTTGGGTTAAAACAGAAATTGACACAATGAGGTGCTGTGTACGCGAAGGATCCTGAGCATGGCAGGATTCCTTGCAGCATCGTTATCACTCGTTGTGCACATTTTCCGAGGAAACGCAGGTCACTTTTGGGGACGAGGTTATCCCGGCATCCTCCATCCGATCAGCATACACGCAACACTGATCAGTCCCCGGAACGACTGTTCGAGCCGTTCGTCGCGTGGTACCACTTTTCGGAACGACTTCAACCACGAAAAAAACGTTCAACTGCTGTCCTGGGTGCGCGGTGCCTGCGGTCGAACCGACGGGGTCGCCCCTGTTTTGGCTTCTTTCGCTCTCGTGGGCTGACGGGATCATGGTCCGGATTCCACGGCAGAACCTCCTCGAGCGGCTGATCGAGGCCACGGACAACCAGATCGATGCCCTGGTCTGTGACCTCTTCGGTCTGACCGGAGACGAGATCCGGATCGTCGAAGGTGGAGAGAATTGAATTCCTCTCCCGTCAACCCCGGCATCGAGAACTCGGTGTGGGTGAGGAGATGCCCTATCGATATCCGATCGAGATCTTCTGCAGCGACGAGGGTTTATCGCCGTCGTCCCCGAACTGCCGGGGTGCTCCGCGTTCGGGAAGACCGAGGAGGACGCCCCCGTCGAGGTCAGGACGGCGATCGCCCTCCGGCCCGAGACGGCGCGGGCGGAGGGATGCCCGATCCCCGAACCGGCCGGCAGGGCCCTCCCCGATCCGCGCCCAACGATACGCATCGGCAGCGATCAAAGCCCACCGATTCTGTAATCGATCTCCTGCACCCGTCTACCGACCCATCGTCGACCAGGGCCGCACGATGATCGAGGCAGCGATCGAGAGCCCCCCGGCCCCCTTCAGCGATCTCCTGCACCGTCCGTCCCATCGCCGCTGCCGGCCCGCGTCCTACGCGCCGGCCGGGTCTCCCGCCCGGGGCCCGCCGGGCGGAGAGGAGGCGATCCTCTCCGGGCGGCGGAGCAGCTTGTAGAGCTCCATCACGGCGAGGACCGTCGAAGCGAGCACGATCAGCGCGCCCCAGGCGGCGGCGCTGATGGGCCCCGTCTGGAGGACGCCGGCTATCGCGGGGACGTACATCGCCCCGGCGTTGACGAGCGCCGCCCCGATGACCGCGAGGACCAGGAAGCGGTTGTGGGAGAGCGGGATCCGGAACGCGGAGGTCGTCTCGGAGCGGGCGTTGAAGACGTGGAAGTTCTCGAAGAGCACGAAGAGCACCAGGAGCAGGGTCCGGGCCTCCGCCTCCGGGAACCCGGCGCCGAGGAGCCAGGCCCACGCGGCAAAGCCGACGATGGCCATGGTAGCCGCCGCGAGCAGCGTCTCCTCGAGCATGAGCCGGTCGAAGAGCCCCTGGCCGGGCGGGCGCGGGGGGCGCTTCATCGTGCCGGGCTCGCCGGGCTCGAAGGCGAGCCCGATGTGCTGGATCCCGTTCGTCACGATGTTGAGCCAGAGGAGCTGGACGGCCGCGAGGGGGAGGGGGAGCGCGGCGATGGTGGAGAAGAGGAAGAGCAGGACCTCGGCGGCCCCCGTGGTGACGAGGAGGTAGGTGACCTTCCGGACGTTGTCGTAGGCGTACCGCCCCTCCTCGACGCCGGCGACGATGGAGCTGAAGCGGTCGTCGGTGACGATCATCGATGCCGTGTCCTTGGCGACGTCGCTGCCCGAGCCCATGGCGACGCCGATGTTGGCCCGCTGGAGCGCCGGGGCGTCGTTGACGCCGTCCCCGGTGACGGCGACGAAGTGGCCGAGCCGGAGGATCGCCTCGACGATGGCGAGCTTCTGGAGCGGGGCGACGCGGGCGAAGACTGTGGCGGAGTCGACCCGATCGAGGAAGGCCGGCACCTCGGCGTCGCCCAGCTCGGCGAGCTCGGCGCCGGTGGCCACGTCGGCGGGCGACGAGGCGATCCCGAGGTCGCGGGCGATGGCGAGCGCGGTGCCGGGGTGGTCGCCGGTGACCATCACCACCCGGATCCCGGCCTCGCGGCACTCGGCGACGGAGTCCACGGCGTCGGGCCGGAGGGGGTCGATGAACCCGGCGAGCCCGAGCAGGACGAGCGGGGGGAGCTCGCCGGTCCATTCGGGATGGGCGGCCCCCTCGCAGACCGCGAGGACCCGCAACCCGTCGCTCGAGAGCGCCTCGAAGGCCCGGTCGACCATCTCTTCATCGAGCGGGACGGGACCGCCCGGCGCGGCCATCGCGATGCAGCGCGGAAGGAGGGTCTCGAGCGCGCCCTTCACGACGACGCGGTGCTCGCCCCCCTCCTCGACGAGGGCCGCGGCGTACCGCCGCTCGGACTCGTAGGGGACCCGGTGGAGGACCGGGACCGAGGCCCGGACGGCGCCGGGGTCGAGGCCGAGCTTGTAGGCGAAGGCGAGGAAGGCGATGTCGACCGAGTCGCCGTGGTAGCGCCATTCGTCGTTGTCCCGCTCGAGCCCGGCCTCGTTCGCCAGGATCGCGGCCGTCGCGAGTCGGGCGAGGAGGGCCTGCTCGTCCTCGCCGGGCGGCTGGCCGGCCACGCCCTCGACCGTGCCTTTTCCGGCGTAGCCGGTGCCGGTCACCCGGTGGAGCGAGTCCCCGGGGAGCCAGGCCACGTCGAGCGTCTGCTCGTTGACGGTGAGCGTCCCCGTCTTGTCGCTCGCGATGCAGGTGCAGCTCCCCAGGCTCTCGACGGCCGTGATCCGGCGAACGATCACCTGGCGTTTCGCCATGCGCGTCGCGGCGACGGAGAGGACGACCGTCAGGGCGACGGGGAGCCCCTCGGGGATGGCCGAGACGGCGAGCGCGACGACGAAGAAGAAGACCTCGACGAGCGGCATCCCCCGGGCGAACGCGATGGTGCCGAGGAGCGCCCCGGCGCCGACGACGGCGTACGTGATCGTCCGGGAGAACGCCTCCATGCGGAGGACGAGCGGGGGCTTCGCGCTCTCGACGGAGGCGATGGAGGTCGCGATCCGGCCCATCTGGGTGTGGTCGGCGGTCGCCACGACGACGCCCGTCGCCCGGCCGGAGGCGACGGTGCTGCCGGCGAAGACCATCGTCGTCCGGTCCGCGACGGGCGTCTCCGGCGCGAGCGCCCCGCCGGGCTGCTTCTCGACGGCGACGGACTCGCCGGTCAGAAGGGACTCGTCGACCTGGAGTTCGCGCGCCTCGAGGAGCCGGAGGTCGGCAGGGACGCGCCGGCCGGACTCGAGCATCACGACGTCGCCCGGGACCAGGTCCTCGGCCGTGATCTCCTTGGTCCTGCCCGAGCGGAGCACCGATGCCGTGGTCGTGAGCAGGACGCGGAGGGCCTGCGCGCTCTGCTCGGCCTTCCACTCCTGGAGGGTCCCGACGACCGCGTTGATCAGGACCACGATCAGGATGAAGACGGTGTCGGTGACGTCGCCGACGGCGGCGGAGATGGCGGCGGCGACGAGGAGGATGTAGATGAGGGGGCTCCGGAACTGGGCGAGGAAGAGGAGGGCGACCGACGGCGGCGGCGCCTCGGGGAGGCGGTTCGGCCCGAACCGCTCGAGCCGGCGGGCGGCCTCCTCCTCCTCGAGGCCGTAGGTCGCCGCCCGGAGCCGCCCGAGGAGGGTCTCCCGGTCGAGCGCGTGCCAGGCGATCGCGTCGTCGTTCGCTGCCATCGTCGTTCCGGCAAGAAAAGGAACCGTGCACATTTGAAAGTTACTCTCTAGCCGCTGGCCCCGCGGGTGCCGGGACCCCCGTTCACGGCGAGCGGCACCCTGACGACCCCCGATGGCGGTACCTACTCCGCGTCGACCGTGCTGATTCCCGGGTAGCGGCGGGAACGGCCCGCGCAGGGTGCGAACAGGAAGCGTCCGCGCTTCATTTCGACCCTCTGTCCTTCTTTGTGTGCTCACCCCCGGTTCCGGCGCGGTGCACCAGGGGACAGGCGGAGACCGATCTCAGCGGAGGCACCCGTCGGCCCGGACGGATCTCGACAGACACGAAACGATGGAGGGAACGTGATTTTTCGTGGAGAATCATGCACGCTGATACGCATCCGGGCCGTTCATCGTTCGCAGGCAGTCCCCTGGTGCCTTCCCGGCAGAGTGACAGCGCATCCGGGTGGAAGACTGTTCGACAGGGGCCAGTACGGCTCTCGTTGAGGCCATCGGGACGTGCTCTGCGGGCGCCGGGGTTCTCTCCGGCACGTTCATCGCCACGACGTTCACCAGCGCCCTGCGCGAGCACTCGGGGATCCCGGACAACGTTTTCCGGAACGTCGCCCACGCAGCGCTCCTTTGCCGCATCGCCCGGGGCCTCGCGGACGAACTCCTCTGTCTCCGGGAGCGTAACTTCATCATCCGGGAAAAGAACCGGATCATCGAGTCCTCGCGGCCAGGCAGAACTCTTCCCTGTCCGCGGGATCCGCATCCGCGGGCCGGTCTTCGTGACGATCCGGTCCGGGGTCACGGAGCCCGGTTCCGGGTCGTCGCCCACGCGTCCTTCCCTGCAGTGACGGCAGCACTCGCCGCGAGAGCGCACGGTTCCCCGATCCGGGTCCGCCTCGACCACCTGCTCCCGGCACGATGGGATTTCGTCTGGATGCCCGGTTCGATCGATGACGAACCCAGGTTTCTCCTGGAGGCGCCGGCCGGACGCGATGAGGGCATGCACCCGCTGTGTACATCGAAGCAGGCGTCCCCGGCACCGAGGCAGGACGCACCCGCCAGCCCCGTGGGGCGACCCCCTTCGTTGATGCCAGGGGTGCGATTCCGGATCCCGGGCCCCCTGGCCGGAAATCCTGTTTTTTATAGCAATGGCTGGGATATTATTATCATCATACAGTCATTCCATTGACCACCTCAGTTCTGTGGCTGGGCACCGCGTGCCCGGAACCAGGGGAGCTCTGTCTTCCACCGCGGACCGGGGGGGGAATGTGGCAGCTGGCCTGCGGCGATTACGCGTGTGTGCCGGTTCCGCATTCTGCGAGAATACCACGGATGCTGCCCGGGAAGGCAGGCACCGCGGACAGGGAGACAGGCGATGAGAGACTGTTTGCACAGAACACAGGGAGAGGACCGGCTATGAATCGAAGGACACTGATCGTGGTGGCCATCTGCGTGGTACTGATCGCCGCGATCGGAGCGAGCGCCGTTGCCGGGCGGCAGGATCTGAACCCGCGGCAGGCGGGTGAGTCGTCGATCTACTTCTACGACGTCGCGGCGACGGACGCGCACGGGTCGGGCAAGCTCGTGATCGACACCGAGAAGAAGACCTTCATCTTC
This sequence comes from Methanoregulaceae archaeon UBA288, assembly GCA_002495225.1. GTDB lineage: Archaea > Halobacteriota > Methanomicrobia > Methanomicrobiales > Methanospirillaceae > UBA288. The sequence continues at coordinate 10,939 of DAEF01000029.1, forward strand.
AACGGGAAGGACTTCGAGCCCTCGCGGACGTACGCCCTGCAGGCGGGGGCGGGGAGCAGTATGGGCCTCGCCGTCTTCGCCACGGGAAAGTCCACCCCGTCGGGCAACCTGCACGTCGAGGGGACGTGGACCAGGGACGTCGGCGCGCAACCGGGCTCGCCGGGCTTCGTCGTCGGTGCATCGTCGGTGCTGCCGGGCACGATCCAGCGCGCCGCGGGGGAGTTCTGCTACACGCTCCGGTACACGGACGCCTACCAGACGTTCACCGCCTACCTCCCCGCCCACGAGGTCAGCTGCGGTGAGGGCTTCCCGGCGCTGCCGCGCGTGATCGCCGAGCCCGTGCCGGTGGACTACGTCAAGCCGTACAGCTCCACCACGCTGTACTTCGGGTACGGGGGCGTCTACTACACCGCCCGGTGGTACGCGTCGTGCCCGTACTCGCCACCGGTCATCATGGTGTCGGGGAGCTACTCGCCGTACCGCGTCTGGAACGACCACCTCAAGGTGTACGACTGGTACTGGAACCTCTACAGCGTGAACACCTACGACGCGAGCCACCTTCCGCCGGGAGTGGTGCTGCAACGGGTTTCGTGGACGATCACCGGGACGCTGGACGACGGCAGGACCACCACGCGGGTCTCGCGGTACACGGAGCGTTTCCCGGGATGGCCCGAGCTCGGGTTGGCGCCCCAGGAACTCGCCCTGACCGATACCACCACGATCAACGACGGGTACACCTGGGTGGGGTGCTACAGTCCGACCCTCTGTCCGCCCGAGGAGTGGCTGACGGGGCCCCCGTTCACGGCGGGCTGCACCCTGACGACCACCGACGGCGGCTCGTACTCCGCGTCGGCCGTGCTGACCCCTGCGTAGCGGGGGAGCGCCCGCGCCGGGCGTGAACAGGAAGCGTTCGCGCTTCCTTTCCATTTTTTGCTGCCTCTGCACGCACCGGCGGTCAGCCCTGGCGCGCCTGACGGGAGGGACGATGGTCAGGCCGATCGCACCCGCCCCGGGCGGACATCGCCGCGCAGGGACGGTGAGACGTGGTCCGGGCAGGGCCCGCGCGCGCCGACCGGCCGATGCGCAGTCCCCCCGCCCGCCGGCACCAACCCTGTTCCAGTCAGTCCCCGAACGGGGATCGCCTGCGATGCCCACGCGCAAGGAGAGAGTGTACGACCTCCTCGACTACACCAACACGGCCGGGCCTCTCGAGCGGGCCGTCACGGCCGGCCTCGTCGCGCTGATCATCGCGAACGTCGTCGCCGTGGTCCTCGAGTCTGAGACGGCCCTGGGCGCCCGGTTCGGTCCGTTCTTTGCCGCCTTCGAGGTCTTCTCAGTCGCCGTCTTCACCCTCGAGTACGTCCTCCGCCTCTGGAGTATCATGGCGAGCCCGCGGTACCGCGGCCCGGTCGCGGGCCGGCTCCGGTACGCGGCAGCGCCGTACGCCGTCATCGACCTTCTCGCCGTGCTCCCGTTCTACCTGCCGCTCGTGATCCCGATCGACCTCCGCGTCCTCCTCCTCTTCAAGCTCGGCCGGTACTCGACCGCGTTCAGCGTCGTCGAGCGGGTCGTCCTGCGAAAGCGGGGCGAGCTCTTCGTCGCCGTCTTCGTCTCGTTCGTGCTCCTGGTCGTCGTCTCCAGCCGGACCTACGCGGTCGAGCACGAGGGCCAGCCCGGGGCGTTCCCGAGCATCCTCGGGACCATGTACTGGAGCCTCGAGACGCTCACCACGCTCGGGTACGGCGACGTGGTCACCCACACGACGGTGGGGAGGTTCCTGGCCTCGCTGACCTCGGTGATCGGGGTCGCGCTCTTCGGCCTCCCGGCCGGGATCCTGGCCTCCGGGTTCTTCGAGGAGTTCCACCGGCGGCGCGGGGACCGGGCCGCCGTCTGCCCCCACTGCGGCGGGCGGCTCGATGACGGGGACCACGAGCAGGGATAGGCACGGGGCCGTTCCCGTCCGCGACGAGGAGACCGGGCGTCGAAGCACGCGGTCTCACGGGAGCATCGCCTGAGAACGGTCCAGCCCGGTGCCACGGGTGAAACATCCCCGGTCGCCATCCAGGCCGGATCGCGGAAATCGTCCCTATTTTTAATCCCCTGAGACCATTGTCGACATGATGGATCTCACGACGGCCGGCAAACCGGCAGCAGCTGCACCGCGCTCGAACCCGGGGGCGCACGTCCTCGACCTCCTCCGGGACGGGGCGACCGGGGAACGGACGGCCGTGTACCTCCGACATTCGATCCGGGCCTCCCTCGCGGGCGTCCCCGTTCATCAGCAGCTCGCGGCCGAGATCACGCCCGAGGGGGCCCTGCGTGCACGGGAGTTCGGCGGGGCCCTGCGGCGGCTCGTCCCCGGCCGACGCCTCGTCCTCGGGCAGACGATCGCCCGCCGGAGCCGCATGACGGCCGAATGCATCGGCGCCGGGTACGCCCCCGGCGGGCAGTTCCGGACGATCGACTACCACCGGGACATCGACGACCTGATCCTGGACGTCGACGCCTTTCTTGCACTCCGAAGAGCGATCGGCTGGGAGGCGCTGCTCCAGCGGTGGCTCGGACGGGGCGTGCCCCCTGACGTCATGCGGGACCCCCGTGCCTACGCCGATCTGCACCTCGCGCAGCTGGTCGCCTTCGACGGCATCGACGACCGGGACCTGTTCGTCGTCATCGGGCACGACATCACCCTCTTCGCGCTCGTCTCCCGCCTCTTCGACCGGACGATCACGACCGTCGATTTCCTCAACGGGATCGTGATCGACGCCGACGGGAGGCATGGCGAGGCGCGGTTCTCGGACGGGGAACGGACCCTGGCGACGACGCTGAAGCTCGCGTGACAGGGGCCCGGCCCGGCACCCCGGACGAACGGTTCGACAGTTTTTTTATTCACGATATGTCAATCACCCGTGTATGAAGCCGTTCGCCTCTCTGCTGCTGTTCTTCGCCCTGCTCTGTGTCACCGCTGTTGCCGGGGTCGGCCCGGACCCGAGGAACGACGCGACAAACTACACCGTTGCGTCCAACCTCGAGGCCAACACCACGTCGGCGTGGGAGAACCCCGACGAAGACTTCGACTTCGCGACCCGAGGGTTCATCGCCACCGACGACCCCCTGATCATCCCGTCGGATCTTCCGAACATCACCGCGTGGAACGCTGCAGCGTTCCGCTTTCTCGATAACGGGACCGGCGCGACGACCATCAACCCGTTGCTGTTCAGGCAGGCGCGGCTCAACAACATCCACGGGCTGTTCTGCGTCACCGAGGACATCTACCAGGTCCGGGGATACGACATCTCGGTGATGAGCCTGGTCAGGGGCGAGACCGGCTGGATCGTGATCGACCCGCTGACCTCGGTCGAGACCGCACGAGCGGCGATGGCGCTCGTGAACAGGACGCTGGGCGAGTATCCCGTCAGGGCAGTGATCTACTCCCACCCCCACGCGGACCACTACCAGGGCGTCAAGGGCGTCACCAGCGACGCGGCCGTCGCCTCGGGCGCCGTGCAGATCATCGCCCCCGAGCATTTCATGGAGCACGCCCTGGCCGAGAACGTGTACGTGGGGACCGCGATGGTGCGGCGGGCATCGTACCAGTACGGGCTGCGCCTGCCGCGAGACGAGAAAGGGCTCGTCGACTGCGGGATCGGGAAGTACTCCTCCGTGGGCACCGCCTCCCTGATCGCACCCACGATGAACATCACCCACACCGGCCAGGAGGTCACCATCGACGGGGTCCGGATGGAGTTCCAGCTGGCCGAGAATACCGAGGCCCCGGTCGAGGCGAACATCTGGTTCCCGGACCACCGCGCGCTCTTCATGGCGGAGAACTGCGTCGGGACGCTGCACAACGTCCTGACCCTCCGGGGCGCCCAGGTCCGCGATCCGCTCGCATGGTCCAGAAACCTGGACGAGGCGCGACGGCTCTACGGAGACCGCGCAGAGCTGGTGTTCACGGCTCACAACTGGCCCCGGTACGGCAACGACCGGGTGATCGAGCTCCTCGAGATCCAGCGTGACATGTACAAATACATCAACGACCAGACCCTGAACCTCGCCAACAAGGGTTACACGATGGACGAGATCTCGTCCATGATCGAGCTGCCCGAGTCCCTCGAGGAATACTGGTATACCCACGGCTTTTACGGCCAGGTCTACATGGGCGTGAAGGCGGTTTACCAGAAGTACCTCGGCTTCTACGACGCGCACCCCGTCAACCTGAACCGGCTGCCCCCCGAGGAGTTCGCACAGAACATCACCGGGTACATGGGTGGCGCGGACGCGGTCCTGCAGCGCCTCGCCGGGGACTACGACGCGGGTAACTACCAGCTGGTCGCCACCATCGCGAACTACCTGGTCTTTGCCGATCCCACCAACATGCAGGCCCGGGAGATGGAGGCTGCCGCGCTCGAGCAGCTGGGATACCAGGCCGAATCCGGCCCGGCCCGGAACGCGTACCTGATGGCGGCCCAGGAACTGCGCAGCACCGAACCGCTCCGGGGGAGCACGCGGATCTCCGCGGATGTCATGTCCGCGATGTCCCTGGAACAGCTGCTCGATTACCTGGCCGTCCGGGTCAACGGCACGAGGGCGGCCGGCGACCACGTCATGATGAATCTCACCATCACGGATACCGGAGACAGGGCCCTGGTCCAGGTCAGGAACAGTGTGCTTGTCTACTGGGTGAATGAATCCTCGCCCGTGGCGAACGTCAGCGTCGAGATGCCGCGAAAGGCGCTCGAACAGTTCGTCCTCGATCCGTCCGTCCCACCGGCAGGCGTGGTGACAGCCGGCGATACCGCGGCGTTCGACCGGTTTGTCAGGATGCTCGACCGCTTCGACCCCGGGTTCAACATCGTGATCCCCTGATCATTTTTCCCCCGTTCGTCGCGCCGAACGGGGTCGCCACCTGTCGGGCCCGGTTCGAGTCGGGGCGTCCTCGTCCAGCCTTTCCCGGTGGAGGCACCGGGCCACCCGCCGCCTTTTTCCAGTCGCCCGCCGTACCCGTTGCCGTGGACTCGTTCACCCACGGTTTGATCGCGGCCGGCCTCGCGTACGCCCTCGGCCTTCCGGGGCTCGTCCCGTTCGCCGTGGCCGGCGCGGTCGTCCCCGACGTGGACACGCTCTTTTCGCGGGTCTTCGACAACCGCCCGTCCCTCTACCTCTTCACCCACGGCGGGATCGCCCACAGCCTCCCCGGCGCAGCCGTCATGGCGCTGCCCGCGTGGGGCGTCGCAGCGCTCGTGGCCCCTGCGCTCCCGTTCTTTCCCCCGGTGGCGGCCCCGCTCGCGTTCGCCGCCGTCCTCGCCGGCGCGTACCTCCACCTCGGGCTCGACTGGCTCGCCTGCCCGGGCCTACCGCTCCTCGCGCCGTTCTCCGACCGGAAGTACACGCTCGGCCTCCTTCCCCGGCCCGAGCCTCCTCCTCTTCGCGGTCAGCGTCGTCGTCCTCGCCGGGCTGGCCCTGGGGGTTGTCGGCTGGCCGGCGGTGCTGCTGCCCTTCGCGGGCGCCGTCGCCGCGTTCCTCGTCGTCCGGCTCGCCGCGTTCGTCCACGTCCGCGCCGGGCTCTCCGGCGCCGCCCGGGCCGTGCCGACGGCGAGCCCGTTCCGCTGGCTGGTCATCGGCGAGACGCCGGATGCGTGGACCGTGAGCGAATTCCGGGCAGGGACGGGGACGACGAAGCCCGTGGTTCGCCCCAAGTACCGGGGCACGACCGCCGAAGCGGCCGCGCCGTACCTCGAGGCCCCCGCGGCCCGGCGGGTCCGGTACCACTCGTACATCGTTACGGCGGTGCGGGACGGCGACGCGCTCGTCGTCGCGGACCCGCTGCGGGAGTCCGGGGCCATCTATTATCCCCCGCACTTCAAGCGGGTCCGTCTTCCTCTGCAGGACGACGTCGGCACATCCCCGGCTGGCGGCTTCGAGGCAGCCCGCTGAGTTATTTCAATTCCGGCGGCGACCTCTCCCGCCTGCCTTCGCCGGGGGCCGGTCGTTCGACTCGGAACCGGGGTGAAGTACTTTATGCCTCCGTGACAGTCTATGGGGTACCCGGGACCGCCCGGGTGAGGGGGGAGATCGTGCCGAAGTACTCAGAATCCGGGTCCGGGGAACTGCGGGAGACGTTCGAAAAGGTCGTGCTCCAGTGGCCGGATGTCGAAAAAAAGATGCTGTTCGGCTCTCCGTCGTACGTCACGAGGGGAACGAGCTTCGCGATGCTCGTGACCGGCGGCTTCATCCTGACGCGGCTCGACGAGGCCCGGAAGGCCGCCCTGCTCGCCGATTTCGGCGCCGAGTACTATGTCGGTCATGGCCGGGTGATGAAGAACTGGGTCCTCGTCCGGATCCGGGACCCCGGCGAGATCGAGAGGCTCGTCCCCTTCATCGAGGCGAGTTATGCGGCGGCGGCCCCGGGAAAGCCGGGGCGGGGATAGGACCCCGGGCCGTCCCCCGCCGCCTCGCGTGCGCCGTCGTCGAGCCGTACTTCAAGCGGCCACGCGTCCCGATGCCGAAAGGCACGGGCCTTCCCCGCGTGCCGGCCCGTCAGCCCCAGATCGGGTCGTCCCCGAACCGTTCCGTCCAGTAGTCGGCCGGGGCCGTCTCCAGCTCCCGCGCCAGGTCCCCGGGCACGAACGAGAAGACGTGGTTGAGACAGTACGCGCAGAGGAGTTCGTAGGCGGCCGTCAGGCGGACGGTCATCTCGTGCGATGCCGTCGGGTCGCCCCGCGACACGTCGGGGTGCCATTCCTTGATCGACTCGTGGTACCGGGCGCGGATCTCGTTCAGGCTCGCCCGTTCCCGGACCCCGAGGACGTCCGCCGCCTCCCGCAGGGCCTTCGCCGTCATCTCCGCCATCAGGTAGTCCTGCTCCCGCCGCGCCCATAAGGGTTGCCTGCCGATCCCTTTTTCCCGGCTGCGGACCGATCAACTGAAAACCGGGTTTGCATGACTCCCCACCGCCCAATCATCTACCTGAACAACGCCGCGACGAGCTGGCCGAAGCCCCCGGAGGTGCTCGAGGCCGTCAACCGGTGCCTCGCCCTGCCGCCGTTCGGCTCGGGCCGGACCACCGGGACCGAGGGAGAGGACTACATCACCCTCGCCCGCGAGCGCGTCTCCCGCCTCCTCGGCGCGGGCCCGCCCGAGCACGTGGTCTTCACCCAGAACGCGACCGACTCGTTGAACCTGCTCATCCAGGGATTCATCGCACAGAACGGGGACGGGTGCCACGTCCTCACGACGGCCCTCGAGCACAACTCCGTGCTGCGTCCGCTGCGCGAGCTCGAGCGGCAGGGGCGCATCCGCCTGACCGTCCTTCCGTTCGAGGACGGGGCCGTCTCTCCCGGGAGCGTCGAGGGGGCGCTCGCGCCCGACACCCGGCTCATGGTCATGACCCACGCGAGCAACGTCCTCGGGTCGGTCCAGGACGTCCGGGCGATCGGGCGGGTCCTGCACGACCACGGGGTCTCCTTCATCGTGGACGGGGCCCAGGCCGCCGGCCACGTTTCCGTCGACCTCCGGGACCCCTCCATCGACGCCTACGCCTTCACCGGCCACAAGGCCCTCTTCGGCATCCCGGGCACGGGCGGGTTCTGGATCCGGGACCCGGAGACGGTCGCCCCGGTCCGGTTCGGGGGGACGGGGTCGAGCTCCTGCTCGCTCCTCCACCCCCGGGAGATGCCCGAGCGGTTCGAGGCGGGGACGCACAACTACCCCGGCCTCGCGGCCCTCGCGGCCGGCGTCGAGTTCGTCCGTACCACGGGCCCGGAGGCAATCGCGGCGAAGGCGGAGCGCCAGGCGGCGTTCATCATCGGGGAGGTGACGCAGGAGCCGAACGTCGTGGTCTACAACGATCGCCCCGCGATCCCGATCATCGCGTTCAACATCCAGGGGATGGAGCACGAGGACGTGGGGTTCATCCTCGCCCGGGCCTACGGGATCGTCTCCCGGACCGGGATCCACTGCGCCCCCCTGGTGCACCGGGCGATCGACGGGGGGAATGGCTGCGTGCGGCTCAGCCTCTCCTGGTTCACGACGGACGACGAATGCCGGAGCGCGGCCCGGGCCGTGCGGGAGATCGCAGCGCATGCGCATTCTCAGGTCGGTCCGGCATAAGGTCTGCGCCGACGGCTCGTTCATGAAGGAGTTCCTCCTCGACGTCCCCGTGACGGCCGATTTCTTCTCGTACCTCGGAAACTTCGGGAGGGTCGAGGCGGTCCCGACCCTCGGCGACGGGTTCTACAAGTTCGAGAGACCCGACTGGTTCTCGATCAAGGGGATGGCCGGGGACGACACGGTCGAAGTCCGGTTCAAAAAGGAGGCGATGGACCTGACCACGGACTTCGTCTACTCCCTCTTCTCCCTGTACCGCGACGGGGACCCCGACCTCGCCGTGCTGAAGCGGCGGGAGCAGGCGCTGGCCGAACGCGTGAACAGGCGCCTCTACGGCGCGTGACCGCGATGGACGACCCGTTCGAGCAGCACGCGGAGGCGTACGACCGCTGGTTCGACGAGCACCCGGCGGAGTACCGCGCCGAGCTGGCCCGCGTCCGGCAGCTGCTGCCCGCGCCCGACTCCCGGACGGTCGAGGTGGGAACCGGGTCCGGGCGTAGTAGATATCCGGCTGCACCAAT
>DAEF01000052.1 GCA_002495225.1 Methanoregulaceae archaeon UBA288
GCGGCTGCGCCACCGGCACCTGCTCTCCGGGCGCCACCGAGCGACGCGACTGCACCTGCGGCACGACGACCGAGTCCCGTACCTGTACGTCGTCCTGCACCTGGGGCTCCTGGAGCGGCTGTCCGGTGCCGAGCCACCTCACCACCGGCACCAACAACGACCCGTGCTACGAGGCGGCCGAGACCTGGCGCTGCGTCTGGGACTCGCGCGTCTGCGGCGGCTACGTCTCCCAGGTCTGCCGCGGCGGCGTGTGGGTCAGCTTCCACTGCAGCCCGGCCAACTGCGAGAACTGCTGCCCGAGCTACACGTCGGCCTGCTACTGAGCGGCGGGAAAAGTCCGGACGTCAGCTGAAGTCGAGGGTGACGATCGCCTCGTCGCGCTCGCCGTCGCGGTCGGGGTCCTCGGGCGGCGGCTTGCTCGGACGCTGCGGCGGAGGCGGGACCTCGAGCGGCAGCTCGACGCACGGGCGTTCGTCCCGGCGCGCCCGCTCGCGCTCGCGCTTGAGGATCTCCTCGATGATGAACCCGGGCAGCATCGTCGGCCTGTCGTTCTCCCCCGGTTGATCCCGGGCCCATCATAACCCGGTATTCTCGGCACGCAAGGAATCCGCCGGGCGCCGCCCGTGTCGCCGGAGCTACCAGCCGAGGTGCTCGCCGCGCTTGAAGTACTCGGCGAAGCCGGCGCGGTCGGCGCCCGCGGCCGTCATCCGCCGCACGCCTTCCTTGAGCGACTCGAGGTCGGTGGCCGTGGAGAGCCGCAGGTAGTGCCGGCCCTCGGTGCCGAGCTTGCCGAACGAATTGCGATCCATCGTGGCGACGGAGTGCTTGTACAACGCGAACAGCTGGAACATCGTGGACGGACTGGTCTTCTCCTGCTTGTCCTTCGGCAGCGAGGCGTAGGCCTCGAGCACGCCGAGCTTCTCGATCATCCCGCCGATGTTCGGGAAGACGTAGAACGCGCCCTTGGGCTGCGCACAGGTCACGCCCGGGATCGCGTTCAGCGCCTGAACCACGTACTCCGCCCGCTGCTCGAACTGCCGCACCATGTCGGCGACGATCGGCGTCAGGGCCGGGTTCTCGATCGCCTCCTGGCCGGCGAGCTGGATGAATGGCGGCGTGCAGGAGATGATGTTGACGTTGAGCGTCTTGAAGATCTGCGCCTCCTCGGGCGTGGGCAGCACGGCGTAGCCGAGCCGCCAGCCGGTCATGGCGTAGGTCTTGCTCGTCGCGTTGATGGTGACCACGTTCTCGCCAAAGCGGGCGGCGGAGACGGCCGTCACCCCGTCGTAGACGAAGTGCTCGTAGACCTCGTCCGAGATGACGGTCGTCCCCGCGTCGGCCGCGTACTCGACGAGCGCCTTCACGGACCCGGCGGGCTCGACCGACCCGGTCGGGTTCGATGGCGAGTTGATGACCAGGAGCTTCGCGCCGTCGATCTGCTCCTTCGCGGCCTCGACGTCGATCCGGAGGCGGTCGTCGAGGGCGAGCCCCTCGGGCCGGCCCCCCGCGAGCGACGCGAGCGAGGCGTACGAGACGAAGGCCGGGTCCGCGTGGAGGACGCGGTCGCCGTCGTCGACGATGGCCAGCATGGCGAGCAGGAGAGCCTCGGAGGCCCCGGCGGTCACCATCACCTGGTCGGGCGTGTAGTCGACCCCGTTCTCGCGGCGGGTCTTCTCGACGATCGCCTCGCGGAGCTCGGGGATCCCGACGTTCGGGGTGTAGCCGGTCTTTCCCTCCGCGAGGGCCCGGCAGGCGGCCTCCTTGATGTGTGCGGGCGTGTCGAAGTCCGGCTGGCCCAGGGTCAGGTTGATCGACCCCGGCCCGGCCCCCTCGAACCACTTCCGGACCCCCGAGGGGGCGAGCCCGGTCACCCGGCGTGCATAGCGTGTCATCTCACTCGATGTTGGTGTGGCGCGTCTTCATCTCTCCCTCGTCGACGTGCCCGAGCTCCATCAGGCGCGAGATGACCGCGTCGGCGAAGACCATGGCGGTCGTCTCGAAGAGGGTGCCGAGCGGGGCGAACGACTTGTGCTCGCCGGTCATCTGCCGCCGATCGAACTCGGACGAGTCGTCGGTGACGGGGTCCCGGTTCGACTCGATCTCGACCACGACGTCGGCCATCGCGCCGACCCCGCTTTTCGGGTTGGCCGTGACCACGCAGAGGGTGCCGCCCATCTCCTTCGCGGTGGACGCGATGTCCACGACCGTCCGCGTCCGGCCCGAGCCGGAGAAGATGACCATCACGTCCTCTCTGCCGAACGAGGGGGTGATCGTCTCGCCGACCACGTACGACTGCAGCCCCAGGTGCATCAGGCGCATGGCGAAGGCCTTCGCGACCAGGCCCGAGCGGCCGGCGCCCATCACGAAGACCCGCCGGGCCCCCTGGATCGCCCCGAGCAGGCGGTCGACCTCGGCGTCCTCGATCCGTTCCGCGATCTGCGCGATGCGGCTCCCCATCAGGCCCATCCAGGCCTGGACTCTCCCCGTTCCCATGCTGTTCAGGCGTGGTCGTCCAGGTATCATGAGTGTTCCGGGCCGGCCCCGTTGTAGAGGCCGAGGCGGCAGAAGAGGGCGGGCGCGCCGGCCATGACCCAGGCCCCGACGGCGGCGGCGGCGAGGTAGACGGCGAGGCCGGCCGCGACGCTCCCCCCGGGCAGGGCCGCGCCGACGCCGAACCAGATTGCGGCCATGACGGCGAGGCCGAGCAGGGTCCCGGCGAGCCCGGCGGCGCGCGAGCGGAAGGCCCGGCAGCCCCGGTCGAGCTCGTGGCCGATGACCAGGCCGAGGGCGAAGCCGGCGGCGACCAGGGTGTACTCGATCGAGACCGGGTCGAGGCCGGTCACGAGGCCGGTCCAGGACGGGTCGGGAGTCCACGGGCCGAGGACCGCGGCGACGGCGGCGGCAGCGCCGACGGCGGCGAGGGAGAGCGCGGCGCCGGCGAGGACCCGGCCCCGCGACGTCATGCGGCCCGCGGCGCGGAACGCGGCCGGCCCGGCGAGGACGAAGGCGGCGAGGAGCGCGGCGCCGATCAGCCAGCCGCCCAGGACGTCGACTGGGTAGTGGACGCCGAGGGCGACCCGCGAGATCCCGATGGCCACGACGAGCGCGCCGGCGGCGGCAGCGGCCCACGGGCGGCGGAACCGGAGGGCGACGAGGCCCCAGATCGAGAGGGCGAGCTGGGCGTGGGCCGAGGGGAAGCCGAACGAATCCTGGAGCTCGAGCGGCACCACGTCGGCCGAGACCCAGTACGGCCGCGGGGCGTGGACCAGGAGCTTGGCGATGTCGTTCACGATCGCGCTCGCCGCGAAGAGGACGGCGAGGGCGAGCGCGAACGGGCGCTCGCGCCACCAGGCGAGGACCGCCACCAGGCCCAGGTAGACGGCGGGCGAGCCGAGGGCCGAGAGGAGGGCCATGGGCAGGGCGAGGGCCGGGACCGACTGGAGCCAGACGACGGGCTCGAACTCCCAGATCATCGCGACAAGGTGGACCGGCTGCGTGGAAAAAGGGGATCGTCCCCCGTGCAAAAAACGGAGGGTTACTCTCGCCGCCGGGCGGCGAGGAGGGCGACGCCGGCGAGGCCCGCGAGGGCGACGAGCGCGCCGAAGCCCGGGGCGGCGGTCGGCGTCGCGGTCGCGTTGCCCGTCGGGGTCGTCGGCGGCGTGACGTTCCCGGTCACGTTGCCCGCGGGGGTCGCGGTCGGCGTGACGTTCCCGCCGGCGGCGGCCGTGACGCGGAAGGTCGCGGTCTGCGACGCCCGCGCGTCGGGCGACTCGACGGTCACCTGGTAGGTGTCCTCGGCGAGGCCGGCCGTGCCGGCCGTGAAGTTGAAGGTGTTCTGCCCGCCCGCGCCGGCCTGGACAACGGCCTGGCCGGAGAGGCCCGAGGTCCCGGAGGCCTTCGACTTGTCGGTCGGCTCGAACGCGGTCGAGATGACCGTGACCAGGAGGGTGTTGCCGGGCGCGAGGTTGGTCGTGCCCTCGATGCGGAGCTCGTCGCCCGGCCGGACGTCGGCGACCGAGAGGGCGATCCGGGCGTCCTCCACGGCGAAGGTCAGGCTGGTGTAGGTGTCGTCGATGTAGGCGCCGTTGAGCAGGTTCACGAGCGCCGTCGCCGCGGCCGAGCCCTGGAGCCGGCCGGGGCCGGCGGCGACGAAGAAGTTGCCGGAGGTGTCGTAGACGCGGGTGACGCCGGTCTCGACCACCTCGTCGACGTCGAAGACGCCGTTGGTCATGGGGTGCTGGACGATGGCGTAGTACTGGCCGGAAGCGAGCGCCTGCGTGGTGCCGCGGCCGAGCTCGTACGCGAAGGTCGCGTCGTCGTCGACGGCCTGGCTGGCCCGGCTGTAGTAGTTGGTTCCGAAGACCCAGACGGCGACGCCCTGCGCCGGGTCACCGGCGGCCGTGCCGGTGACGGAGAGGGTGTCGCCCTTCGCCACGGTCGCGGTGGAGACGTTCGCGGTCACGAACGGCCGGCGGGTGACGACCGAGGTGGTGGCGTACTGGGTGCCGCCCAGGCTGTCGCGGTTGACCGGGCTCGAGACGGCGTAGACGGTGTACGAGCCGGCGTCGATGTTCAGGTTCGCGGTGGCCCAGCGGTACTCCCAGGTGTCGTCGTCGGCGACGGTTGCGCTGGTGAAGGTGCCGGCGTCACCCGAGACGACGCCCGTCATGTCGGTGAGGCGGGCGCCGCCCGAGGGGAGGTTCGGGCCAGTGACATAGAGGTAGGTGGTCGCCGAGTCGGTGTTGGTGCCGCTCAAGACGACCTCCTCGCCCAGGTAGAAGGACTGGTCCGCGGGCGCGGCGAGGGTGAGCCGGCCCTCGGCTACCTCGACGCCGACGGTGTCGTACCGCGAGGTGGCGGCGGCGTCGAGCCGCTGGACGCGGACGGTGTAGGACTGGTCGCGGGTCTGCTGGCTGGTCATGAACCCGACGGTCCGGCGGCCGCTGTCGTCGGTGACGACGCGGGCGTAGTACGGGCTCGCCGTGGCGCCGGCGGGGACGGCCGGGACGTCGCTCGCGACGGTGCGGGCGCCGGAGAAGACGAGCGCGCCGACGGCGGCGTCACCGGGGGTGACGCCGGCCTGGCCAACCTTGATCCGCGGGGCCTCGTCGGGGCTCGAGATGGACGAGGTGCCGGAGAGCCAGAGGGCGTAGGCGGTGGCGGCCTCGCCGGTGACGACGACGGCGAAGTCGTTGTTGCGGACGACGGTGTCGTTGGTGCTGGCCGTGATCGAGAGCTGGTCACGGCCCAGGCTGACGGTGTGCCGGGCGGTGATGGTTTTCCCGGTGTAGTCGGCGCCGGACGGGTCTTTGTAGTTGTCTTTCATGCCGTTCAGGTTGGACTCGGCCCAGACGCGGTAGTCGCCGGCCCCGTAGGTGGGGTTTGCGGTGTCCCAGACGGTGCCGTTCGTGCCCCTGCCGGGGACGAGGAACGACGAGGAGGTGACGGGGACGTTGGCGATGGCGTTCTGGGTGCCCAGGTCGTCGATGAGGGCGGCGTAGACGGCGCCGTCGGGGCCCTGGACCTTGACGGTGACGGGGGCGCCGGCGCCGCGCTGGGTGTAGACGGCGTCCAGGTTGGAGTCGACGCGGAAGCCGAGGAGCCGGCCGCGGGTGACGGTCCGGCCGGAGACGTCCTGGCTGTTCTCGACGGCCCAGGTGCGGACGGCAAGGGACGGGTCCCGGACGTTGATGGCGACGGCCCGGTCGCGGTCGAGGTCGTACCAGACGCCGGTCCGGGTGCCGGGCTGGACGTAGAAGTCGGCCGGGTTCGAGACGATCAGGGTGTCGTCGGGCGACGAGGTGCCGATGTCGGCGCCGGCCTGGAACCAGCCGAGGGTGGTGCCGGCGGCGACGCCGGTGGCGGTGATGTCCAGGCCTCTCTCGCCGAGGAAGACGGTGGCGCCGGGGGTGCGGACCACGTTGAGGGCGCCGCCGGTGGCGATCGGGACGACGGTGGCGGTCGGGGAGACGGCCGGGGTGGACGTCAGGTTGACGGTCGGCACGGTGGTCGCGGCCGTGATGGGGCCGGTCGCGAACACGGCTGAGGCACCGGCCGCGAGCAGCGCGAGCGCGATGATCGCGGCGCCGAGCAGTCGGACGATGGTTCGTTGGGATGGTGTCATGGGATACTCACCTGGAGGGGGCCGCCCGTCGGCCGGCGCTCGAGCCGGCGGGGCGGTCCTGCATACGGCTGCTCCCTTTACGCCGGTCCTGTTAAATCCTTTCCGGTACGGGGGAGGTCTGGTGCGGCCGGGCGGGGCGTCGTCCCGTTTGGAAAAAGAGAGTGCTCTGCTCTTCAGAGGTTGTTGAAGAGCCAGACGACGTCGGCGAAGTCGATCCGCCCGTTGTTGTTGTAGTCGAACGCGCCGACGGGCTCGTGGCCTGCGATCCAGGTCATCTGGTTGAAGAAGAGGACGACGTCGGCGAAGTCCTTCCGGCCGTTGCCGTTCACGTCCTCGAACAGCCCGTCGCCGTCCGTGTCGGTGGGGACGTCAACCCCGCCGGGGACCAGGATCACCCCGACGACCGGCGTCCGGGTGGTGACGTTGACCCACGTGGAGGGGTTGCCGACGCTGTCGTACGTGCGGGTGCTGAAGGTGTACAGCCCGCCCGACCTGAGGCCCGAGACGTGATAGTACTGGGTGCCGTTCGGGACGTCGGCCTGCCAGTAGTCGTTCAGGTAGACCTGGACCCTCACGAAGTCGGCGGCCACCGGGTCAATCCAGGACCAGGCGAGCTCGGTCGGCAGCCGGGTCGTGATCCAGAGGTCCGTGACCGGCGGCGGCGGCGGGCGGTCGAAGACGGCGAACCCGGCCGGCAGGGTCGCGCTCAGGTTACCGGGGCTGGTCACGACCACGTTCCAGGCGCCGGGATCAAGGGTGGCCGGCAGCGCGAACGAGCATGCGATCTCGGTCGGGGACCTGAGAACGACACCCGTCGCGGGGATGTC
Organism: Methanoregulaceae archaeon UBA288; assembly: GCA_002495225.1. Lineage (GTDB taxonomy): Archaea > Halobacteriota > Methanomicrobia > Methanomicrobiales > Methanospirillaceae > UBA288. The sequence continues at coordinate 6,952 of DAEF01000052.1, forward strand.
GGCGGAGCCGACGCGGACGAGCGTGACGGTGTTGCCGGCCTCGAACAGGGTCCCGGAGACGACCACGCCAACGGTCGTGCCCCGGATCCCGGTGTTCGGCTGGATCGCGGTGACGGCGAACGGCGGAATGACCGTGAAGCCGTTCGGGAGGGTCGCGGAGCGGCCGGCGTTGGTGACGTCCACGTTCCAGAGGCCGGGGGGGGCCGTCGCCGGGAGGTTGAAGGTGCAGGTGATCTCGGTGCCGGGGGAGACGAGGACGGTGGTGGCCGTGATCGAGGAGGCGCCGGCGCGGGAGAGCTTCACGCTGGTCGTGCCGGTCACGAACTCAGTGCCCGTGATGGTGACGGGGACGGATGCCCCCTGCGTCCCGATGGCGGGGTCGATGGCGGTGACGGTGATCGGCGGGAGGGTGATGGTGAACCCGTTCGAGAGGGTCCCGCTCCGGCCGTCGGGGTTGGCGACGACGACGGACCAGGGGCCGTAGGCGGCTTCCGCCGGGAGGTCGAGCGTGCAGGTGATCCGGGCGGCCGAGACCACGACGACGTCGACTGCTTCGATCGAGGGCTGGCCGCTCTTCGCGAGGGTGACGGTGGCGCCGTCCATGAACGACGTCCCGCCGACGGCCACCGGCACGGTGGTGTTCCTGAGCCCGCTGTTCGGCGTGATCGAGGTGACGGTGACGGCCGGGTCGTTCACGGTGAACGCAGCGAGCTTCGAGGCGCTCTGGCCGCCGGGGTTGGTGACGACGACGTCCCACGTGCCGAGGGCGGCGTCCGCCGGGATGGCGAGGCTGCCGGTGATCTGGGTCGAGGAGGCGACGTTGAGGGAGCCGACCCAGATCTCGGGCTCGCCGGCCCGGAAGAGGTTGACGGTGGCACCAGGCGCGAACCCGGTGCCGGCGACGGTGACGCTGAGCGAGGTCCCCCGGACGCCGTTATTCGGCGAGATCGAGGTGACGGCGAGGCCCGGGTTGACGGTGAAGCCGTTCGCGAGCGTCCCCACCTGGCCGCCGGGGTTGGTGACGACCACGTTCCAGGTGCCGGTGGCGGCAGTTCCGGGGATGGCGAGGGTGCCGGTGAGGCCCGTGGAGGAGGCGACGGCGACGCCGGTGGCGTAGATCGTGGCGGATCCCTTCGCGAGGTGGAGGGTGGCCCCGTCCGCGAACCCGGAACCGGTGACGGCGACATCGACGGTCTCGCCCCGGGTGGCGTTGTTCGGGACGATCGAGGTGACGGTGAGGGTCGGCGGGAGGATCGCGAAGCCGTCGGGGAGGCTGGCGGACCGGCCGGAGTTGGTGACGTTGACGTGCCAGGGGCCGAGGGTGGCGGTCTCGGGGAGGACGAAGGTGCCGGTGATCTGGCCGGTGGAGATGGCGGCAGCGCCGGTGGCGGTGATGGTCGTGGACCCGGGCCGGGTGAGGGAGACCGAGGTCGAGCCGGCGACGAACTCGGCGCCGGCGATGGTGAAGGGAACGGTGGTCCCGGCGACGCCGCTCACCGGGTCGATCGAGACGAGCGCGATCGGCGGGAGGGTGATCGTGAAGATGTTCGCCTTCTGGGCCCAGGAGCCGTCGGGATTGGTGACGACCACGTACCAGGTGCCGGTCACCGCGTCGATCGGGAGGACGAGCGAGCCGGCGAGCTCCTCTCCGGAGACGGTGACGACCTCCCGGGCCCAGATGTTTGGCTGGCCGGACCGCCAGAGACTGAACGTGGCGCCGGGGAGGAAGCCGGTGCCGGCGACGACCACCGCGACGGTGGTGCCGCGGACCCCGGTGGCGGGAGCGATCGAGAGGACCGTGACCGCCGGGCCGACCGTGAACCCGTTCACCTTCGTCGCGCTCGAGCCCGAGGGGTTGGTCACGACCACGTTCCAGGAACCGGTCACCGCCTCGAGCGGGATCGCGAAGGTCCCGTTGAGCTGCCCCGGCGAGACCCAGGTGATGTTGACAGCCACGATCTCGGGCTGGTCGGTCCTCGTGAGCTTGACGGTGGCGTTCGGCTCGAACCCGGCACCGGTGAGGGTGAAGGCGACCGTGGAGTTCTGCGCGCCCCGGCTCGGGGCGATCGATGTCACCTTCGGGTTGACCAGGAAGCCGTTCGCCAGGGTAGCGCTCTCGCCGCCGGGGTTCGTGACGGTGACGTTCCAGGTGCCCGTCGCCGCGTCGGCCGGGAGCGGGAGCTTGCAGGTGATCTTCGTCGGCGAGGAGACGACGACGTTCGTGGCGAGGAGGTCGGGCGACCCGGTGCGGTTGAGCAGGACCGTCGCGCCGGTTTCGAAGGCGGTGCCGGCGAGGTTCGTGACCGAGACGGTGGTGCCGGGGATGCCGGTGGACGGCGTGACGGAGGTGACCGTGAGGCGCGCGGGGTAGATCCAGCGGATGCCCTCCGCGTCGTCGGCGCCGAGCGTGACCAGGTTCTGGTTGCCGATCGACGGGCCGTTCAGGAAGAACATCGCCTCCCCCATGTCGGACGGCATGCCGGGATAGTAGCCATAGAGGTCGCCGAGCGAGAGCCAGTTGCCGAGCAGGTGCAGCGCGGCCGTCTCGAGGTTCATCTGGTCCCCGGTGGCGGTCCCCGTCGACCAGGACATGTCTTCGTTGAAGGCGATGTCGGCCTCCAGGATGGTGCCGTCGCCGTCCGTCCAGACGTACGACGCCCCGTAATACCGGTAGGTCGACGGAGTGCCGAAGAAGGACTCGGGGTGGAAGCTGACCAGGTTCGTTTCGTCTTTACCGAAGGTGGTCGCGTTCGACGTGCCCAGGTAGTCGAACCGGAACCCGGAGGTCGGGACGGCGGCGTTCCAGGTGGCGGACGCCCGCTGGACTGCCTCGCCCGCGCCGGCGATCGCCCCGGGGTTGACGAGGTACGGGGCCGTTTCGTTCCACTTCGCCTTTCCGTAGCCGAAGGTGACGGTGAACGGGACGGACGAGGAGGCGGGACGCCCGTCCTCCGGGACCACGAAGACGAAGCCGGAGCTGGCTGACGCCCGGATGTCCTCGGCGGTGATGCCGGTGGGGACGCGGACGACGATCTTCGTGTCGGTCCAGGAGACGATGTCGTTCTCGTTCTGGTCGAAGTAGTAGGCGCCCGAGGCCCAGATCGGGGTCCAGTTGGAACCATCGAACCGGGAGAGGAAGCCGACGTCGGCCCGGGAGTCGCGCGCGGTCTTCGCCCCGAACCCGGTGCCGGCGATGGTGATCTGGGTCCCGGTGCCGGCCGACGCTTTGTCAGGCGAGACGGAGAGGATCACGGGCGCGGGCCCGGCGACGGCGCGGGTGACGGGGGCGGCAACGACGGGGAGGGGCGCGTCCTCGCCCCGCGCGAGGGCGGCGAGGTACGCGTCGTAGTCGGCGACGGGGACGCCCGCGTCCCGCTCCTTCGAGCTGGTCGGGACCACGCCGTCGTGGACGGAGAGGGCCCTGAGGACCCGCGCGTCGGCCGCGGCGCCGAGGGCCGCGCCCTTCCGGAGGAAGAGGTAGGCTTCGGTGCCCCCGACGAGGGCGGGCTCGCCCGCGGCCATCTCGGTGACGCCGCCGGCGGTGCCGCCGAAGACGGCGACGGTGACGGTCGACGGGCCGCTCCCCTTGAGCCAGGCCGCGACGTTCACGGTGGCCGTGGTGACGATATGGGTGTGGTCGTCGTTCCACCGGCTCGTGACGCCGGCGAGGGTGCCGCGCACGACATCGTCGGCGGCGGCGACGTCGCTGGCGGGGGCCACCAGGGCCTGGGCGCCCGCGACGAGCAAAAGAACCGCGAGCAGCAGGATTGCTGCACGTGGCAGGGCGCTCCGGCGCCCGTTGTCAACAGGAACATCTCTCACGCGATCACTCCTGGCCGGGCCACGCGTCGGCGGGCACGGCCTCTCCGGGCCCGGGGGGGCAGGAGCTCTCGCTCGGTCGCGGGACGGTTCGACGCCCGCGTCACTGTCTGCCGGGTCTGGCGATGGTAGGACTATCGGGCAGACAAGAATAAAACTTATGGTTTATGTCCGCGGGTATACAGACGGCGCGATGGGGCCCTGTGCGTACCCGGGCGCCCCCGGGGGCCGCGGGGCGGCAGGAACGGCGGGGCTCGTTCTTCGGCCGGGCCGGGGGTATGCGTGCCATGCCGTCGCGCGGCAGGGCCGGCCGGTACGCCAGCGGCGGGGGCCGGGGCGCGGATGTCCCGGGGCGGATCGTGGGGCCGGAGAGGACAGCGCACGGCTGGATCGTCCCCGGCCGGGAGGAACCCTCGCGGGCGAAACGGGGCTCCCGGTATCCGCGGCAGACCCGCGATCGGCACCGTCGCGCGAAGGCCTGGAGAGATCAGGACGGGGGCCCTAGCGGGGTGGCGCCGGGACGCGGTCAGAGCCGGTCGTAGACGTTCTTTCGAGGCCCGATGCCGCGGACGATGATCAACTGCCGCTCGGCATCGAGTTCGACCACGACGCGATAGTCGCCGACCCGGGCCGAGTAGTTCGGCGGAAAGTGTCCCTCGAGTTGTTTGAGAGCAAGGTGCGGGCTCTCCTGTGCCCGTAACGTGTTCAACTCGTCCCGGATCCGGGCCGCCATGACCCGGTCGCGCACGGCAAGTCTCCGAAAGGCCTTATCGGCCGCGACGGTCAGGACGACGCGCCACACGTTACAGCCCCAGGTCGGTGCAGACGGCGTCGAGGTCGACCAGGCGGCCGGCCCTGACGTCCGCGTCCGACTGCCGGAGCTGTTCCGCGAGTTCCCCGTCGACGGGCTCCCGGTCGACGGCCAGGTCCGCGAGGCGGGCAATCACGTCGTCGTACGTCTCCCGCGGATGGATCTTCAGGGCGGTCAGCCGGGCCTTGGTCTCCAGGGTCAGTTTCACGGTTCCGCACGCCCTCATGATACCAGGGTATCACCCGCGACACCATAAACCCTGGCATCCTCCTCTGGCCGTGGGCCTGCCGGACGACATCCGCGAACGGCGCGCACCCTCCGAATTCCCCGCACGAGCCGGGCCGGATCGCCGGCGGGCGGCGCGCAGGGTATCGGAGGGACGGCCACCAGAGGCGGGCCATCGGCGCGGCACGGGCGGACCCTGGTTCGGCCGCCGCGCACGGTTGCGGCACGGGCGGGCGCGGGGAGTTCCCGCCGGCCGGGCCGGGGGGGTGCGCGCCACGCTGTCGCGCGGCACGGGTGCGGCGGGGGGGGGAGGTTTCGGGGCGTATTCCGGCCCGGCGGGGCGCGGCCGTACGGCCGGCCGGGACGCCCGCGGCGGGGAGGGGGGACGCCCCGGGGCGCTCGGGGACGGGCCGGCCACAGAAACGACGGAGAACGCCGGAGAGGACAGTCAGCAGCCCATTGTATCCCCTATGGTCCCCATCACCCTTTGAAACAGCGCCACGTTTCCGCGCATTGCGGATCTGAGAAGAATCCCCGGAAAACTAAAATCACAAAATATATTTACCAAGACGTCAACCTAGCAGTCAGAATCACAATTGCGGCACGAACGCCGCGGGGTGATCAGACATGACAAAATCGAAAGAAGATGCAGTCTCTCCGGTGATCGGTGTCATCCTCATGGTGGCCGTCACCGTGATCCTCGCCGCGGTCATCGCGGCGTTCGTGTTCGGCATGGGCAGCGGTGTCCAGAAGACCAAGATTGTTGCGGCAACCGCTCAGAATATCGGTGGCGAGATCGTTGTCACCTACCAGGGCGGGGCGGATGACTCGTCTCTCGACAGGACTTCTACAACGGCGCTTGTTGCAACATTCACCCAGGCAGACGGAACACCTATTACCGCTACGACGGTTTTCGCAACCCCATGGGCAGTTGGAAGTACGGCATCTGCTCCTCACACGCCAACTACCGCTGCGGGCCTCGTTGTTAAGGACCACGTGACAGTCACAGCAACCTTCAACGATGGCACAACCCAAGTCATCCTGGACACCCAGGTCTAATCTTTTTTCTTTTCCCCCCCAAGGGAAACACTATGGTTGGGAACCCGGAATCGCTTAAGATTCACTTCTGAGCCCTGAAACGATAGCCGTCATCGATGGCGTGTCCTATGGGGGGATGTATTGGTCATTACGGATATTAACGTATATAATATCTGATAATCTGACAGGGAATATTGTGTATCCTCAATGGCATTATTATCGGGAACAACCCCTCCCCCATATTTTTTCGGATCTGCACAGTACTGCTTCCTGCTGATCGCGGCGGCAACCACGTTATAAGCAGCCGGGAAGGCGGAAGGAAAACGTGATCGTCCTTGGAGCAGGATACGCTCGACTCGTCGTCTCAACAATGCTCCAGTACGGCCCGCTCTTTCACGGCCCGGCCGGCGTCTGCATCCCGATCGGCCTGCCGCTCCTTGTCGTCATCGGCTACCTCCTCCGGAAGGATGTCCCCCGCTCCGATTCGACGGAAGAGTGTGACGACGCATCATGCGCAGCGTTGCTCGCCGCATCGGGCAGATCCGATGCGAATGCGGACGATTGAGCGATCCGGGGCAGGGCACGCGGGCGTGCCGATGCCGGCTCAGCGGGGGCAACGAGATGATCGCCGCCGGGGCTTGAGGAATATGTAACATTTTTAGATAAAAAAGATCCGGCCGTATTTTCACGAAAGAGTTTGAATGCTCCCTTTTTTCAGAAAGTAAAAAGACCTCCGGACCCCCACCATCAGGTACATGGATGGACGAGTCGATCAGAGCAACGACGACCAGAGGAGAACCGACCTCGCGGCGTTGCTCGCTCTCCTAGGTGGACTGTTCGGTGGCGTATTCGCGCTCCAGCTCCTGAACATCGCCCAGTACCGAGGGGCGGCGTGGCTCTGCGCGGCCTACACGATATTCAACGTCGGATTCCTGCTCGTCTTTATGGTCCTTGCAGGGAGATCATTCGTTCTTCCATGGTGGAGAGGCCAAAACAACCATGCTCGTCGACGGACCGACGGCGCGCAGCCGCCGGCGCAGGATCACCAACGGGAACCAAATACCAACGACGCACCCGACCCGTCCATCGTGACCGCCCCCCCTACCTCGATAAATGACAATGCCACTCCATCGGATGAAAGCATCCCGATCCTTCGAACATCAACCAGTGGTGACAGTCAAACCCCCGCTACGTCTACGACTCGCGTCTCCCTCGAGAACGTATCTATAACAGTCACCACCCCATCAAAGAGCCAGAACATCGTGGTCACCCGTGATGCAGACACCATCGTCCTGGACATCCGATTATCCTGAGTGGCCATCACTCTCCGATGCGGGCGGAGACCACTGAAGCGGCCCCACCTGCAGGAAGCACAGACCATCGTCATTGCCCTCAACATTATGCGTAGAAATGATTCGGCGACAGATCGATCCCTGCTGTTGCGTTACCACAGGGGTCCTCACTTCTCACCAACCCGTCCGCGCGCCGAGCGTATCCGAAGATCGTCATCCGGGAGAGCTGGTCCGGCCGTTCGTACGAAATAATGCCTGGTTGCGAACCGGGAAGACGGATGGATCGGGCGAACTCCACATAACGGTGCGAGACGTGGAGCGAGCCGGGATGTCGCAGCATTGCGGTTTTCGGACGAAAACGTCTACAGAATGGAGTTTTTCGATGATTTTGAAACTCGACATGTTTTTGAACCGGGCGGGGCGACAGCTGATCAGTGCTGGCCGGGGGGCATGTCTTCCGGTGCCACTCAGGAGTATTCGTGATTGAAACGGCACACTCGGCTCCCCTGGGGCAACTGAAAACTCCTCTTCACGGTCGAACCTCCACAGAAACAACAAAGAACCGAACCTCATGAATGTCGGAGTAGCAAGCATATTGACAGTGTTCGGCGCGTTTATCCTCGCCATCGTGTTCCTCTTTATCGCGCAGCTGGGCCAGCGCACCGGATGTCCGCTGAGAAAAGCCGGATTCGAAACGTTCCTGGCGTCAGGGAGGGCCATCCTGTATATCGGAACGTTTCTGCTCGGAGCGGTGATCATCCTCGGAAGTACGTGGCCGGTCCTCTTCGTCCCCCTGTCCACTGGCCAGTTCTCGAACGTTCTCGGGATCATCGGCCTGGGATTGACGATCCTGGTACTCTCGGCGGATGCGATTCAGCAGGTTTTCGATGAAAAAGGGGCAGAGAGGACGAACGAACTGCTCGAGTCAATCCGTGATATCCTTGATGAGCGACTTGCGTAGGACCCCCATGTTTCGATGGCGCTGCCGCGGAGAATGTTGGCTTTCCAGGATCGTCTCATGACGGACTCGCATGAAATGGCAGGCACCCTGTCAGATGACAAAAAAGAGCGCCTGCGCATCATCTTCGAGGAGTTGAAGGACAGAGAGCTCCTCGATGGAGCATTGGTATTCACGAACGAAACAAACAACCCGGTAAGCATATCGCAAGACGGAAAAACCGTATGGTATAGCGAGGCATTCCCATTGCCATCCAACGATATGTGCACGAGATTCGTGTTCCTTCACGAAGGAGGGCATCGAAAACAACGGCAGGCAGTGAAAATCTATCCGATAGCCGTGAGCGTCGTAGGGATTGCGATATTCATCTGGCAGGCTGCCAGTGGAGGAATTGGGTCGCCGGCCATGCTTGATGCGAAGCTTGACAGTATTGTTGGAGGGATATTTCCTCCGTGCATGGCCATTGTCACCCTTGTCCTTGCGATTATCGTGATGGTGTTTCTAGGGGTTCCCGTATGCACACGCCTTGATGAAAAACGAGCCGACACGTTTGCGGCAAAATGTCTACAAAAAGAATACCACGTTGATGCCCCTTCGCTTATCCTCCAACAAGTCTTCCTCCACCATCGCGAATGGCAAGAAAACAGAGCGAGTCAGAACAGGTCGGTTTTGGCTTACCTGAGTCGTTGTAAACGAAAGGCGACCCATCCCTCTGATAAGAATCGGGTTCGCCATGTCATGAGAAAGGTGGATCGCCAGGAGAAATAGTGCTGTCACATTGCCGGGAACGGGGGCACGTTTTCAGCGGTGCCCAGATGCCCGCCCGTGACAGGTGTGCCAGGCTTTCGGCTAAGTCCCCAATGGGGTACAGGAACGGAGCAGTTTTCTCCAACCAGGCACAACCCCGTCACGCGTTCAGCCACTCCCACGTCTGCCGGCGCTCGTCACCCGTACCAGACGAGAGCGAACTCTGTCCTGCACCGGATGGCCAGCCCATCACCGATCCAGGCCGCGCTCGATATTCACCGGGGGCGATCGAGAGCCCTCAGACCCTCTTCATCGATCTCCTGCGCCCGCCCCCCCCGTCCCATCATCGATCCGCGCCGCTCGATAATCACCGGCAGTGATCGAGAGCCCCCAAACCGTCCCCGCGCAGGCCCGATCGCCGGCGCCGGGCCGGCAGACGAGAGCGACGATGACCTCTCCGACGTGGGCGGTGCGTAACCCGTCGTCCGGCCCCTCTGTCGCTCCGGCCCACGCACCATCCCCCCGACGAAATAGAAATAGTTATGATAGTTCCGCCGAGAGTAGCGCGTGTCCCCTGCCCCGGGCGGGGGACGGCCAGGAGACGTCGATGGCAACGAACCGAAGGGACGACGCGGCATCGGAGGTCATGGGCCACATACTGATGGTCGCCGTGGTGGTGATTTTGGGCGCGGTCATCGCGTCGTTCGCGTTCGGCATGGCGGTCGGCGTCACCCGGACGGTGGCCATCGCCGTCTCGGCCCACCAGCAGGGCGACGACATCGTCCTGACCTACATGGGCGGAGAAGACAACCCCTCGCTCGCCCGCCTCGACGTCACCGGCGCCGAAGCGGACGGCACCGCGATCGACGCCTCCTTTCCGAACACCCCGCCGGCCGTCGGCGACGTTTTGACGATACCGGACGCCGGGAACGCCGGCAACGACCACGTGGTCGTCGTCGCCGAGCTCGTCGACGGCTCGCGGCAGGTCGTCCTCGACGTCGTCGTCTGAGCCACACCCCCTCCTCTTTCGCGAGCTCCTGCACCAGCCGACCGGCCCATCACCGATCCGGGCCGTCCGGCGATCACCCGCAGCGATCGAGTGCCCGACGGCCCTCTTTCTCGATCTCCCGCACCGGCCGGCCGGCCCACCGCCGATCCGCGCCGCCCGGTGATTACCCTCAGCGATCGAAGCCGGCCGACCCTCGTCATCGATCTCCGGCAACTGCCCACCGGCTCCATCGCCGATCCGGGCCGCTCGATAACCATCCGGGGCCACCGAACGTCCATCAACCATCGCGGCACGGGCCACCACCGGCCCCCGCACGCCACCGCCACCGCCCCGGTTGTCGTGCCGGCCCTTTACCGGTTTATAGTGCCAGACGAGATCGATGCGACCAGCCCGGCCCGGGCCACATCAGTGGGTCCGGCACGTCGCTGAGCGCCAGATAGACCGGGCCGTCGGCACGCGGCCGCGCCGGCCGGCGGAGGTACCGGTCGAGCCCCCAGGAGGTACGGTGAACAGCCGGGGGCACACGGGGCAGCAGGGCAGGTGATCCGGGAAACCTCCCGGCATTCCTCTGCACAATGGGAGGAAGCCGGCGATGCCTGCCCGGGTGCCCCCTCGGGCCGGGCCGGCGCGGCGTTCGAGCGCGGGGGACGCAGGGCATCGAGCCCTGCTCAAGGGAGAAAGTTCTATTCTCTCCCCGCGAGAGGTACCCTGACGTGCGTCGAACCGCCCGGCTCCCCCGTGCGCCCGGGCGGCAGGGGCGGTGCACGTGGCGGGGTCAGTGCCATGAACCTGAAAGTCGTGATCGAGGAGGATACCGAGGACGGCGGGTATGTCGTCAGCTGCCCCGCGCTCCCGGGCTGCCACTCGCAGGGCGAGACGGTCGAGGAGGCGCTCGCCAACATCGAGGACGCTATCCGGGGCTGCATCGAGGCGCTCAACGACCGTGCGGTTCATGCGGCCGGTGCGACCGTCCTCGACGTGACGGTCTGACCGCATGCCGCACCTGCCCGTCGTCTCGGGAGCCGCCGCTGCCCGGGCGTTCTCCCGGGCGGGCTTCGCAGCAGTCCGCCAGACCGGCAGCCACCTGATCATGATGAAGCCTGGCCTCGACGTCACCCTCTCCGTGCCGCTGCACGCCGAAGTCAAGCGCGGGACCCTCCGCCGGCTCATTGCCGACGCCGGCCTCACCGTCGGCGAGTTCTGCGCTCTCCTCTGATGGGGATACGTCCACCGGCGCCTCCTTCCCGACCACTTCGCCGGCCGTCGGCGAGCTCCTGACGCTGCCCGGCGCCGGGAACGCCGGCAGCGACCACGTGGTCGTCGTCGCGCAGCTCGTCGACGGCTCGAGGCAGGTCGTCCTCGACGTCTCCGTCTGAGCCTCACCCCCGCCTCTTTCGCGAGCTCCTGCTCCCGTACACCGCCCCATCACCGATCCGGGCCGCTCGATAGTCACCGGCAGCGATCGAAACCCCGCCGACCCTCTTCATCGATCTCCTGCACCCGTCCACCGGCCCATCGCCGATCCGCGCCGCTCGATAACCATCCGGGGCCACCGAACGTCCATCAACCGTCGCGGCTCGGACGACCACGGGCTCCCGCACTCCACCGCCGCCGCCCGATACGTCGTGCCGGCCCTTTACCTGTTTATAGTGCCAGACGAGATCGATGCGGCCAGCCCGGCCGGGCCACCTCAGTGGTCCCGGCACGGCGCTGAGCGCCAGATAGACCGGGCCGGCGACACGCGTCCGCGCCCGATGGCGGAACCGCCGGGGCTTGGTGGAGCACGTGGGCGTACCAATGCCGGTCAAGTGGTCAGCAGGTCAGAAGCGGCCTAATACACATCGTCGTGCGTGCCAATATCGATCAGAAGAGCCCCGGTCTTCGCGTCGTCCACGAACTGGAATACGAGCCGGTGGTCATACGTGATCCGGATCGCCCAGAGCCCTTTGAGCTGGCCGGAGAGAGAATGCGCCCTCAACGAGGGGTGCCACGGCTCCCGTTCGAAGAGCTCGAGGCGCTCCCGGAGAACCGGGGCGAGCTCAGGGTGTGCGCGGCACCAGCGCCGGCAGAGGCGCGAAAACTGACGGGTCCAGATGAGTTCAATCATCGGACTCGAGGTCCGCAAAGAGATCGGCCGTCGTGCCGCGCCGTGCCTCCCCCCGTTCCAGCGCGGCCCGGGCCGCCGCCGCCTCATCGGCGATCTCCCTCCGGCGGGCGTCGACCAGCCGGTGGCCAACCACTTCGTGGAGGAGGGCCTGGTCCTCGAGCGGGAGCGAGGCGATCTCCCCGAGGAGCTGGTCGATCGTCGCTGATACCGTGCTCATACAGGCGATGGTTGCATGTCCGGATACAAAAACCTCTCTCTTCGGACGGAAATTACGGATTCTTTCGAACCCCGACGAGCGGGAACCGATCCCCGTCGCCCCCTGACACACGGCTCCGGTAGACAGTTCCCCGGCCGTCGGCGAGATCCTGACGCTGCCCGGCGCCGGCAACCCCGGCAGCGACCATGTGGTCGTCCTCGCGCAGCTCGTCGAAGGCTCGCGTCCGGCCGCCCTCGACGTCGCCATCTGAGCCCCACCCTCTTTCGCGATCTCCCGCACCGGCCGGCCGGCCCATCGCCG
>DAEF01000137.1 GCA_002495225.1 Methanoregulaceae archaeon UBA288
ACTGGCCCGCCACGACGGCCCTGACGATGACCGAGCCCGCCTCGCTCGTCACGCGGACGTTCGTGTTCCGGTAGATCCCGAGGCGACGGATGTCCTCGAGGTTCATCTCGATGATCGAGCAGGCCTCGAGATATTCGGGGGTCGTCTTGCCCTTCTCCATGGCGACGCCTTCTTCGATGGCGCGCTGCGTGATCAGGTTCAGTGTAATCGAGTTGTTCACAGGTCCACCTCACCTCCCCGGACGCGCCCAGTCGATACGGCGCGCCCCGTTGGGCATGGCCTGTACCTGATTATGAGAAGTGATTAAAAAAAGGAGTTAGTTAATTCTGTAAACAAAATTTAATTAATTTTAATCCATTGTTAAAAGAAAATATCACGCGAGATCGGGCTCCCGGCCCTCGCTTCCGGCGGCTCGCGTCGATGAGAGGGCCAGGCAGTCCGGTTCGACCGCCCGGATTCCGCGGGCAGCGAGGTCCGCACGAAGCCCGTCGAGGTCCATCAGGTCGAGCTGGTCGGCGAAGTGCCGGCCGGCGTACGCCCGGCGGTAGCAGCGGTCGAGGACGGCGCCGACTACGGCGACCGCCTCTTCGGGCGTCCGGACGGTCGCCAGGTCCACGCCGAGCACCGGGTGGCGCCCGCGCCGGCCCCCGATCGTGATCCGGTACTGCGGGCCATCGTCGGCCAGTACGGCGAACGGGCAGTAGTCGACGCACATCCCGCAGGCCACGCACCGGCTCTCGTCGAGGCTGAGACAGCCGTTCACCATCACGATCGCGTCCTCGCGGCAGGTGTTCGCACAGGTGCCGCAGCCCGTGCAGCGCCCGTCGTCGCGAAGCGGGCGGCGGATGCCCGTGATCCCGATCTCGCAGAGGCGTTCGCCGGCGCACATGTTCGGGCAGCCCGAGATACCGATCCGCATCTTGACCGGGAGCTCGATCCCGAAGAACCGCCGGTCGAGTTCCTGCGCGAGCGCATAGGTCTCGATGCTGGCCAGGCGGCAGGTCGCGGTGCCGGGACAGGCCACGACGTTGACCACCTCGTTCCGCTCGGCACCGAGCGGCGTGCCGTTCCTGGCGAGCTTCGCGAGCAGGGGACCGATCGTCTCCGGGTCGACGTCGGGCAGCTCGATGGTCTGGCGCGTGGTCAGGTGCACGGCCGGCAGGCCGGCCCTGCGCGCGATCCGGCCGAGCCCCTCGAGCTGGGCCGGGGTCAGGAGGCCGGCCGGGGTACGGAGCCGGACGATGCAGCGGCGCGGATCGCGCTGGGTGATGATGCCGCCCGCCGATTCGAGCGTCCTTCGTGGGTCCACACCCTCTTCTTTAGCGTGGTGGTAAATAAGAAGACTGAATAATCCTGTTAAGTTGATCAGGTCGTACCAGGATTCCAGTCACCTCCGCTCCTTCGAGGCCTCGCGCGAGCGGATCGCCGCCGCATTCCCGGACCCCGCCCGGACCGCGGACCTGCCGGTCGAGGCCGCCGTGGGGCGGATCCTGGCCGCGCCCGTGCGGGCCGGGTTCGCGGTCCCGGGGACGGACGTGGCCGAGGTCGACGGGATCGCCGTCGCGAGCCGGGAGACCCGCCACGCAGCCCCGGGGAGCCCGTTGGCGGTCGCAACCTCCCTCCGGGTCGATACGGGCCGGGCCCTTCCGCCCGGGACGGACGCCGTCGTGCCGATCGAGTGCTGCCCCGACGGGGGCGCGCGCCTCCTCCTCGAGGCGCCCATCGAACCGGGCGACGGGGTGCGGCGCGCCGGCGCCGAGCTCGAGGGCGGCGCCCTCCTCCTGCCCGCCGGCCACCGCCTCCGCCCGGTCGACGTCGGCCCGCTCGTGGCCGCGGGCGCGGCCCGGGTCCGGGTCCGGGCCGCCCGGGTCGGCGTCGTCCCGACCGGCGGCGAGCTCGTCCCGCCCGGGACCGTGCCGGGGCCGGGCGAGAGCGTCGCCTCGAACCCGCTCGCCATCCGGGCCCTCCTCGCCCCGCAGGGCGCCGAGACGATCGTTCACCCGGTGGTGCCCGACGACCCGGCAGCCGTCCTGGCCGCGATCGAGGCCCTCCGCAGCGAGGTCGACCTCATCGTCGTCTGCGGCGGCAGCGGGCGCGGCACGCGCGACGTCGCGTTCGGGGTGGTCCGGTCGCTCGGCGAGGTCGTGGTCGACGGCGTCGCGGCCCGGCCGGGCCGGGCATTTCTCGTGATCCGGGACGGGGCCGTCCCGGTCATCGCCATGCCGGGCCGCGCCCAGCCCGTGGGTTTGCTCACCGAGTTCTTCATCGTCCCGCTCCTCGCCGCCTGGGGCCTTCCGGTCCCGGCGGCCCCGCGGGCGCGGGCCCGGCTCGGCCTGGCGATCGAGTCCCACCCCGGGTTCGCCGAGGCGGTCCCGCTCTCGATCGCCCGGGTCGGGGATTCGGTCGTCGGCGTCAGGCAGCCGCGGGGGCGGCGCGGTGCATTGTCACAGTTCCGGGCGAACGCCCGCCTCTTCGTCCCCGAGGGCGTCGCGGGGTACGACGCCGGCGACGAGGTCGAGGCCGATCTCCTGAACGACCTGGACGGCCCCGATCGGACCCTCCTGGTGGTCGGCGCCGTCGAGGGCCTCGATTTCCGGGAGACTCCGTACCGCGTCGTTCCGGTCCCGTGCAGCGAGGACGAGGCGCGCGCCCTGCTCGGCCGGTCGGCCTGCCACCTGGCCGTGCTGAGGGACGCACTCGATGTGCCGGAGGGGACACGGGCGCTCCGGCTCGCGGACGGAGGGGAGGTCGCGCTCGCGGTGCCACCCGGGCGTGCCGACGACCCGAAGGTCCGAGCGGCCCTGGCGACCCTGGGCGTCACCAGGTGATGACGTCGGCCTCGTCGCCGGCCCGAAGGCCGCCGCCGTCGGCCGGGACCACGACGATCCCGTCGCACTCGAAGAGGGTGGAGAGGCGGCCGGTCTCGCCGTCGACCGGGGTCGCCCAGCCGTCGCGGATACGGACGAGGCGGTAGGTCTCCCGCCGCCGTCGGAGCGGCATGGGGGCCGCGAGCCGGACGGTCTGGCGGCAGCTGCTCCGCCGCGATCCCCCCTGCATCCCCTCGAGGAGCCGGGCGAGGAAGAGGACGAGCACGATGAACGACGAGGCCGGGTGGCCGGGCAGCCCGATGACCGGCCGGCCGTGGACCATCGCGATCCGGGTCGGCTTGCCCGGGCCGAACGTGACCGCGGGCATGGTCCGGTCCGAGAGGCGGGCGAGGACCTGGCCCGTGATATCGCGTTCGCCGCGGGCGCTCCCGCCCGAGACCACGACCGCGTCGCAGTCGGCGACCGCCCTGAGGACCGCATAGGTCAGCTCGTCGGGGTCGTCGCGCACGACCGCGGAGAGCATGGGGATCGCGCCCTGGCGCCGGAGAAAGACGCCGATCAGGTGGGAGTTGACCTCGCGGACCTCGCCGGGAGCGGGCTCGGCGGCGGCGTCGACGAGCTCGAGGCCGGTCGGGACGATCCCGATCCGGAGGGGGCGGCGCACCCGGACCGCCGTGCGTCCGACCGCGGCCAGCACGCCGACGTCCTGGGGCCGGATCGCCCAGCCCTCGGGCAGGAGGAGGGTCCCGGCGACGAAGTCGGCCCCGCGGCGGGTCACGTGCTCGCCGGTTCTCACGGGGCGGGTCAGGACCAGCGAATCCCCCCGGCGCTCGGCCTGCTCGAGCGGCACCACCGCGTCGGCGCCGCCGGGCACCCGCCCGCCGGTGGGCACCCCGCAGGCCGCTCCCGGTCCCAGCTCGATCCGGCCGGAGGCGCCCATCGAGACCGAGCCCGCGATCCGGAGCGTGACCGGGTTCGCCTCGGAGGCCCCCGCGGTCCCGGCCGCTTCGAGCGCGAAGCCGTCCATAGCCGAGCGGTCGAAGCCCGGCACGTCGCAGTCCGGGCGGATCGTCTCCGCGAGGATGCGGCCGTCCGCCCGGTCGATCTGCACCACCTCCGAGCTCGCCGGGAGCGCCGACTGCTGGATGAACCGGATCGCGTCCTCGATAGAACAGGTGTTTCCCTCCGGCAGCACGGACTCGGGCCGTGACGGGGCCGTCCGATCGAGGGCTTCCATTGGAAAAATGATTATCCCAGGCTGGTAATTAATGATTCCCCATTACCCGGTCGCGACCGCTGTCAGGGGGGCCCCGCCCCGGCGGACGCGCTCGGGGTGGGTATAGATCGTGAGACGCGGCGGGCGGGCGAATCCGACCGCGGTCAGGTTCACCCGAGCGGCCAGCTCGAGGCCGGCCAGGACCGGGGCCGTGTTCGAGACGACGACCGGTATCCCCGCGCGGTAGACCTTGGCCACCATGCCCGACGGGAGGCGGCCCGTGCAGACCAGGAGCGCGGACGCGAGGTCGGCACCCGCGAGCAGGGCCGTGCCGACGGCCTTGTCGACCGAGGTGTGACGGCCCATGTCCTCGGCTGACGCGATCACCTCTCCGGCCGGCCCCACGATCACGGTGCAGTGGGTCCCTCCCGTGCGCCGCCAGAGGTGCGCCAGGTCGTTGATCAGGCCGGCGGCGAGCATGAGGGTCTCGAGCTCGACCCCCGGGCCGTCGGGCAGGGGCTTTCGGCACGCGTCGAGTCCGCAGGCGAGGCCGGGGCAGCCCGAGGTGCGCAGCTCGACCCCCGGGGGCGGGCCGGCCAGGCTCGGGACCCGGACGTCGATCACGTCGCCGTCGACCGCGATGGACGCGATCGCGTCGACTGAGGGGACGACCCCCTCGCAGACGAGAAAGCCGCTGGCGAACGCCTCGAGCCGGTCGCGGGTCAGTGCGAGCCGGACGAGCCGCGCGCCGTTCACGCGGAGCTCGACCGTCGACTCCACGCAGACCTCGGCCTCTTCCCGCCGCACGCCCTCTCCGTCGGCCATGATCACGCGTACCCTGCGGGTCAGCCCCCCCGGGTCCCCCGTCGTTCCGCTCACGGCACCCATTGACATCGTAAAAATGGTGACCGGCCCGGAGGGAAGAAGCACGATGTTAACATAACCAATTTAACCATTCGCAATTATAACCAAAGATTATCTCTCCCGACGCCGATCATCTCTGGAGCAACACCATGCGGTTCTTCGACCAGGTCACGTATGCCCAGGCCCGCACCATCGTGACAGAGCACTTCCCGGCCCCTTCGCGGACCGAGGTGGTCCCGGTCGCCGACGCCGTCGGGCGGGTCACCGCGGAACCCGTCCTGGCCGTGATCGACGTTCCCGGTGAAGACCAGTGCCTCGTCGACGGCTGCGCGGTCCTGAGCACCCAGACCGCCGGCGCGCGGCAGGGCAACCCGGTCGCCCTCCCGTCGGCCGTTCCGGTCGAGTCCGGGGACCCCCTCCCGGACTGGTGCGACGCAGTGGTCATGGTCGAGGACCTCCAGACGTCGGGCGGGCGGAGCGCGACCACGAAGACCGTGTGGCCGGGCCAGCACGTCCGGCGCGCAGGGACCGAGGTCCGGAAGGGCCGGGAGGTCCTCCCGCCCGGGCACCGGGTCCAGCCGGACGAGGTCGGCGCCCTGGTCGTGTGCGGCATCGAGACCGTCCGCGTCCGCGCCGTGCGGGTGGTGCTGGTCCCGGTGGGAAAGGGGCTCGTGCCGCCGGGGACCCCTCCCGGGCCCGGCGAGGTGATCGAGTCGAACACGGCCCGGGCGGCTGCCTTCCTCTCGGGGCGCGGGGTCGGCTGCGTCATCCGTCCCGCGGTCCCCGGCGGAACGGGGACCATCGGGGACGTCCTGGCCGCCGCAACGCGCGACGCGGACCTGGTGCTGGTCTTCGGCGGCGTCTCCAAGGGGGCGAGCGACGGCACGGCGAGGGCGGTCGGGACGCTCGGCGAGATCCTCTTTCACGGTGTCGCCATGCAGCCCGGCCGCCCGACCCTGGCAGGCCGCGTGGGCGGCGTCCCCGTCCTCGCGCTCCCCGGGTACCCGTTCGCGGCCGGCGTCGTCCTCCGCGAACTCGTCGCGCCGCTCCTCTGTGCCTGGGGCTTCCCGGCGGCCGCCCAGTACTCGACCGTGCCGGTGGAGCTCGCGCGGCCGGTCGTCTCCGAGGTCGGCGTCGACGAGTTCGTGCCGCTCACGCTCGGGTGCATCGGGGGCCGCTGGGTCGCCTATCCGCGCGGCAGGAACCCGGCCTCGCACCTCGCGGACATCGGGATCCACGCCTTCATCCACGTCCCGAGCGGGGTCGAAGGGTACGAGGCGGGGACCGTGCACCGGGCGCGCATGACCGCGGGCGAGCGGGCCGCCCGGCGGACCCTGTTCGTCCACGGGGCCGCCGGCCCGAGCCTCGAGTGGCTGGTCTCGGCCGCGCGGACCGCGGGCCTGCAGGTCGAGCCCGTCGGCGGCCGGTCGGCCCTTGCCTACGAGGTGCTGGGGGCGCAACGCTGTCATCTCGCCGCCCTGGAGGGGAGCGGGGCGCGCACCCGCCTCCTCTCCACGCCCGCCCTGCTCGACGATCTCCGCGTCCGGGCGGTGGCCCGGGCCGCCGACGCCATCGGGTGGCCCGTTGAGATCGTCACCTCCGTCTGAAGAGACGGCCCGGACTACGATGCCGGGTCGGGAGCGAGTCCCTACCTGCGACAGTCAACATCATTATGTTAACTCAAACGGTTTTGATAAATGTTATATTTGACTCGCACCCATTACTTCCCATGAAAACTACCCCTGTCGGCCTCCTCGTGGCGCTCCTCGTCGTCGGGGCGCTCCTGACGGCCGGCTGCACGTCCACGCAGTCGGGCACCCTGCCGGCCGCCGAAAACGGAACGGAGAGCCTCCTCGTCTACGCGGGCGCCGGGCTCAAGGCGCCCATGCAGGAGATCGGCCAGGCCTTCACGCAGAAGCACGGCACCGAGGTCCGGTACACCTTCGCCGGGAGCGGGGTGCTCATCTCCCAGATGAACCTCACGCGGAAAGGCGACGTCTTCGTCCCCGGCTCCACGGTCGAGTACGCCGCCGCGGAGGCCCAGGGGCTCGTCGCCGGCTCCCGGCTCGTCGCCTACCACGTCCCCGTGATCGCGGTGCAGAAGGGGAACCCCAGGAACATCGGATCCCTCCGCGACCTCGCGCAGCCGAACCTGAAGGTCGCGCTCGGGGACGTCAACGCGACGGCCATCGGCAAGTCCGGTGCCAAGATGTTCAGGCGGCTCGACATCACCGACGCCGTGGAGAAGAACGTCGTCACCCGGACCCCGACTATCAGCGAACTGACCGTGTACATGACCCTCGGGATGGCCGACGCGGCCGTCCTCACCCTCGACCAGGTCGACCCCGCGAAGCTCGACGCCGTCCCGATCCCGGCGAGCGAGAACGAGGTGCTGATCGTCCCGGCCGGCACGACCACGTTCACCGCGAACCCCGGGGACGCGGACGCGTTCGCGGCCTTCGTCGCCTCGGACGAGGGGAAGGCGATCTTCGCGAAGCACGGCTTCCCCGCCTACCCCGACCCGCAGTACGCGAATGTCACCCCCTGAAACAGAAGAATCACCCGGAGACAGACCATGATGGACTACACACCTATCGGCATCGCTCGCTCGCCCCTGAAGAGGGCCGGCGACCCCCCGTTCCAGAGCACCTTCTCCGCGGCGGAGGGGACGATCGAGGTCTTCCCCGACTACCGCGAGGGCCTCGGGAGCGTCGAGGGATTCTCCCACCTCATCCTCCTCTCCCACTTCGATCGCGCGGAGCGGCGCGCCCTGGTCGAGAAGCCCCTCTCGGACGGGGTCACTCCGCACGGCATCTTCGCCTCCCGCCACTTCAACCGCCCCAACCCCATCGGCCTCTCCTACGTCGCTCTCCAGCGGATCGATAACGGCGTCCTTCACGTCGCGGGCCTGGACCTGCTCGACGGCACGCCGATCCTGGACATCAAGCCCTACGTGCCGGCCTTCGACAGCATCCCCCACGCCGTCTGCGGCTGGGTCTCGGAGCAGCACCTCGAGCGGATCCGCGAGACGAGCCGGCTCGCCTCTGGGACGCGCTCCGCCGAGGGGGCAGACTCCGGAGACCGCCGCTGATGCGGAGGCTCTTCCTTTTCATCACCTGCCTCTTCGCGCTCTTCATCGGCGCGGCCCTCCTGGGACTGCTCGCGGCAACGCCACCGGCGGCCCTCGTCGCCAGCCTGGCCAGCCCCGAGATCCGGTTCGCGGTCCTGCTCAGCCTCGCCACGAGCCTCGTCTCGACCGCGATCTGTATCGCGCTCGCCGTCCCCATCGCCTACGCACTCGACCGGTACCGGTTCGCGGGCAAGCGGGCCGCGACCCTCGTCCTGACCCTCCCCCTGGCCCTGCCGCCGCTGGTGGCCGGGATCGCGCTCCTCCTCTTCTTCGGGACGACGCCGTGGGGAAAAGCCCTCGAGCAGGCGGGGCTCGCAGTCGTCTTCACCCCGCTCGGCATCGTCGTCGCGGAGGTCTTCGTGAACCTGCCCTACCTGATCCGGATCCTCCGGTCGGCCTTCTCGGGCGTGAACCCCCGGTTCGAGAACGTGGCGAAGACGCTCGGGTGCACGGACGCCGGGGCCTTTCTCCAGGTCACCCTGCCCCTGGCCCGCCCGGCCCTGGTCGCGGGCGGGATCATCACCTGGTCCAAGGCCATGGGCGAGTTCGGGGCCGTCCTGATGCTGGCGGGCGCGACGCCCATGCGGACCGAGACCCTGCCGATCGCGCTCTTTCTCAACATCTCGACCGGCGACCTGAACCTGGCCGTTGCGGCCGCGACGATCCTTATCCTGATCTCGCTCGCCACGCTCTGCGCGGTGGACCTCGTCGACCGGGGCGTGAACGTCTTCTAGGAGGAGAAGCGTGCTGCGCATCGAGTCCCTCTCCGTCACCCTGGGCGCGTTCTCGTTCCGGGACGTCTCCCTCGAGGTGCGGGAGAACGAGTACCTGGTCATCCTCGGCCCGAGCGGGGCGGGGAAGACCGTGCTCCTCGAGACGATCGCCGGCATCCACGCACCGTCGAGCGGGCGGATCTTCCTGCGCGACCGGGAGATCACCTCGGCCGAGCCGCGCTCGCGGTCGTTCGGGATGGTCTACCAGGACTACGCGCTCTTCCCCCACCGCACGGTCGAGGAGAACATCGCGTTCGGGCTGCGCCAGCGGAAGGTCCCGCCGGACGAGCAGCGCGCGCTCGTGGCAGAGATCTCGGCCCTGCTCGAGGTCGGTCACCTCGCCGAGCGGTACCCGGGCTCGCTGAGCGGGGGAGAGCAGCAGCGGGTTGCACTCGCCCGCGCCCTCGTCCTGCGGCCGAAGGTCCTTTTGCTCGACGAGCCCCTGAGCGCGCTCGACGGCCCCACGCGGGAGCGGATGCGCACCGAGCTTGTCCGCGTCCGGCGCCTGACCGGGACCACCGTCATCCAGATCACCCACCACCTCGAGGACGTCTTCGCCCTCGCGGACCGGGTGGCGATCATGCACGAGGGCCGGATCGTCCAGGTGGGCGAGACAGGGGATGTCTTCCTGCACCCCTCGGACCCGTTCGTCGCGGAGTTCCTGGGCATCGGAAACATCATCCGGGGCCGGTCGTCGCCGGCGGGCCGGCTCGCTCGGGTCGAGACCGGGGGCGGGCCGTCGTTCCTCGCGGTCTCCGGGGTCGTCGGGGACGTGGTCGCCACCCTGCACGCGGAGGACGTGATCCTCTCCGAAGCCCCCTTCGCCTCGAGCGCCCGCAACTGCCTCCCGGGCACGGTCACGGAGGTCGTACCCTGCGGGAGCACGGTCCGGGTCGTGCTGGACGCGGGCTTCCCGCTGACGGCTCTCCTGACCCGCGAGAGCTGCCGGGAGCTCGACCTCGGGCCGGGGAGCCGGGTCTACGCGACCTTCAAGGCCTCCGCCGTGCACGTGATCCCGGCCGCTCCGCGGCAGGACGTGGCGGCGGGTTCGGCAGCCGGTCCTGAGATTGGGTGAAAGGGCCTTTTCGGAGATTTCCCACCAGAGGTGGGCGTGTAAGGCCGCCCGCCCTGGATCCGGTCGGGCCTGGTCCACGGGGCACGGACCGCCGGAGAAGATGGTGCGCATGGACGGACTCTTCCCTGCTGCGCGATCGCGTGCCTACCCGAAGCGGGAACACGGATCGTCGCGCGCGCTCACCGCCCAGGTCTCTGGGGAACAACCGGCTTGCCGCAAGAGGCATGTTTAAATGGATCGGGAACTCAGACGGGGGCGGAGGTAACATGCAGATAAGTGCCAGAAACCACGTGCCCGGAACGGTGAAAACGATCACGAAGGGGCCGATAAACAGCGAGGTGACCATCAAGCTCGACGGAGGAAGCGAGATTGTCTCGGTGATCACGACCTTTTCGGCGGAGAAGCTGGGCCTCAAGGAGGGGGCGAAAGTCTACGCCGTCATGAAGGCCTCCGAGGTGATGATCGGCATCGACTGAGACGATCCCCCCTATTTTTCCACGCGCTCTCCGAGCTGTAGCGAAGACGCCCCCCGATCAGAATCGCGTCGAGAGGAGCGCGTCGAGGTACTCGGAGGTCCAGAACCGCTGCTCCGGGTTGGACCAGGCCTCGATCTCCGGCGATCCGACGATGACGGTGATCTCGACGAGCCCGAACGTGTGGATGCCGATCGTGCGGTACGGCCCGATCGACTGCACGCACTCCTCCTGCCCGTCCAGGATCGCCTCCACATCCTCCTCCGTCACCGGCTGGGAGAGTCGGTAGAGGCCGTGCTCCCACCCCGAGAACGGCGGAACGGGACCCTGGAACCGGGCCACCATCGTCATCCCCCCCGGGTACGGTTCCGCGCGGGACGAACGCCCCGCTCGCACCGGTCACGCACGCCTCCCGGGGTTCACGAGCCGTCCCCGCAAGCGATCGTCGTCATATCACCGTTCGGCAGCGGGCCGGCGACGGCGTTCGGCCTGTACCATCCCCTTTCGCTCATCCAGGTCCATCCTGTACTGCTCGGCGTCGGTCCGCTTCCGGGAGGGGGGCGTGTGGAAGGGCTGCGGATCGACCTGCTGCAGCGCGTAACAGTCCGAATGCCAGACATTGTAGGGGCCGGACCCCCGCCAGTC
>DAEF01000202.1 GCA_002495225.1 Methanoregulaceae archaeon UBA288
GGCTGATGTGGTAACGTGCGGCGATGGACGAGACATCCTCGCCACGATGATAGGAGGAGACGATCTCCCCGGGGTCATCGGCCGCTAACTTCTGCATACACCCGGTCTCATCGGGTGTCAAGTAATTATAAGATCCTACATGTTGCGAAAGACCGGAGCATGCTACACGGAACAGAGCGGACGGTTCGCAAGCTCGCCGTCGCGGCGCTGCTGCTTGCGCTCGGCGCGACTCCCGCCCTCGCCGATCCCACCGACATCGAGTGGCAGAGCCTGATCGGCGGCGACGACACGGACAGTGCACGGTCGGGTCAGCAGACGGCGGACGGGGGGTACATCCTCCTCGGGTCGTCATGGTCGAGCGAGAGCGGGGACGTCTCGGGCGAGAACCACGGCATGGCCGACTACTGGGTTGTGCGGCTCGACGGGACCGGTGCCATCGCCTGGGAACGGCTCCTCGGCGGCACCGGGGACGACCGGGGCATCTGTGTCCAGCAGACCGACGACGGGGGTTTCATCCTCCTGGGACGTTCGAACTCGAGCGCGAGCGGGGACGTGACCGGGACGAACCGCGGCGAGCGCGATCTCTGGGTCGTGAAGACCAACAAGGACGGTGTGATCGAGTGGCAGCGGCTCTTCGGCGGGAGCGGCGACGATAGAGGCGTTTCTGTCCAGCAGACCGACGACGGGGGGTACGTCCTCCTCGGGGACTCGACGTCGAGTTACAGCGGGGACGTCCAGGACCAGAACAACGGCTTCTCCGATTACTGGGTCGTGAAGCTGGCCGGCAACGGGGAGATCGAGTGGCAGCGGCTCCTCGGGGGCGATGATACTGATGACGTCTGGAACGGTGGATACGAGGTCGCACAGAGCATTCGCCAGACGGCAGACGGTGGGTACATCGTCTCCGGACAGTCCAGTTCGAGCAACAACGGCGACGTGGAAGACAAGAACAGCGGGTCGTACGACATCTGGGTCGTGAAACTGGACCCCGACGGCAAGATCGAATGGCAGAACCTGCTCGGCGGCGTGATCGATGAATATGGAAATTCCATCCAGCAGACCGCAGACGGGAACTACGCTCTGTTGGGCCACTCCACCTCGAGCTGGAGCGGGGACGTCCTGAACAAGAACGCCGGGCTGGCCGACTTCTGGTTCATGACGCTGCACAGCACGGGGTACGTCATGAACCAGCGACTCCTCGGCGGCAACGGATACGACTGGGGTGAATCTGCCCGGCAGACGTCCGATGGGGGCTTCATCCTCGTTGGGGACAGCGAATCGAGCGCAAGCGGAGACGTGAGTGGGACGAACCACGGGGAGTATGACCTCTGGGTGGTGAAGCTGTCCGATTACGGAAATGTCGTGTGGCAGCGGATGATCGGCGGCAGCGAAGACGAATGGGCAGGGACCGTCCAGCAGACCGCTGACGGGGGTTTCGTTATCTTCGGGTATTCCCTCTCGAGCGCCAGCGGCGATCTGACGCGCACAAACCACGGCAAGGCGGACGCCTGGGTGGTGAAACTGCTCGGCGCGAAGCCCGAGGCGGGGTTCGACATGGACCCGTCCTCCGGGGAGGTGCCGCTCCGGGTCGATTTCTGGGACGTCTCGCGCTATGCGAACTCCTGGGAGTACGACTTCGGCGACGGGACCGGGTCGGCCGCGCAGAACCCCCCCTCCCACGTCTTCTACGGCGGAGAGTACGCGGTCGTCCAGACCGTCAAGAACGTCGCCGGCGACGACAGCGCGGTCCAGACCGTCTCGGCGTGGTCGCCGCTCCCGGGCCGTGTCGAGGCAGAGAACTTCGACGGGGATGCGGACGGCTGGTACGACACCACGGACGGCAACAGCGGGGGGGTCTACCGGGAGACCGACGTGGACATCGAGGTCGGCGGTTCGAACTACGATGTCGGCTGGGTCCGCGAGGGAGAGTACCTGCGGTACGCGGTCGATGTCGATGGCGATCGGGACTACACCTTCACCGTCCGGGCGTGCGCGTGGGAACCCGCCCGGACGATCGAGATCCACGTCGACGGCCTCCTCCGGGCGACGGTCACGACGCCGCAGACGGGGAGCCCGGCGGTCTTCGCCGACGTCTCGACGGTGATCCCGCTCACCACGTCGTCATCCGAGGTGAAACTCGTCTTCCGCGGGGGCTCCCAGAACATCGACTACTTCACGGTCACCCCGCTGGGCGTCATCGTGACGCCGACCCCCACGGAGACACCGGCGCCCCCGGGGGTTGTCGCCGTGCCGCCGTCAACGCTCCTGCCGACTGACATGGACGACGACGGGCTTTGCGAGGACGTGAACGGCAACGGCCGTGCCGACTTCGCAGACGTCGTGCTCTTCTTCAACCAGATGACCTGGATCGCCGCGAATGAGCCGCTCGAGGCGTTCGACTACAACGCGAACGGCCGCATCGACTTCGCCGACGTCGTCTGGCTCTTCAACAACCTCTAAAGGCCGGTGCGGAGACGTTCCCCGCACCGTTCTCGCCGGGCTCGGTCGGGGAGCCGATTCTCAGCGCCCGGCCGGGGGCGTTCCGTTCGGCCGGGCTCCATCCGGCGGCGCTGCGGCGGGGGGCGAGCCGTCGAAGTTCCCGCTTCCCAGCGGCACGCCGCCTGCGGGACTGCCGCCGGGTGTCAGGTTCCCCGGGAACGTTCCCGCGGGGGGAATCCCGTTCGGGCGTGTAGCGTTCACGGGATGATCGGCGGGCATTCCCGCGCCGGAAACGGATGTTCCATCCGACGGGGTCGTCGGGGTGGCGTTGAGGCCGGCATCTGCGGCCGGACTGGTCGTACACCCCGCCGTGCAGGCGAAACAGCCAAGCATGGCAGCGAATGCGAAGATAAGCAGGATGGCTCGAAGCCCCCGGCTACCTATTGGTGGTTCTCTCTTCATGTGGAATGTCCTTCCTCCGGTGATCTCTGAAAAATTGCGGGAGGATTGGAGGCCCCGGGGAGCCGTCCTCCGCCCTCGGCAGTCTGCTCTCTCCTCTCCGAGTAATCGATTCAGCGTGATCGTCCATTACCGGCTCGGGAGACTCACCTCCTCTCGGACGTTCTGATCTTTCGGAGCAGCGGCGGATCCGAGGTGGGTGAATCCGCCCGCTCCCCCACGTTCTCTTCGACGCAATGTACTATATACATTACTTTTTGTTATGCATCAGTTACATCATTGCCCTTGACCCGTCACTCGCTCGCCCCGTCCGGCCGTCGCCGGGGGTGCCACCCGTCCCGCGTGCACGCGGACGACCTCGCAAGAGAGAGGCGGGAGCCCCCTCCCCCTTCCCCGCGCGGCGCCCGTCGAGGAGTGACACGAGGATCGGAATGTCTACTCGTCGCACGGCTCTTCATCGAGACCTGTGCTGGAACGACCGTCCTCCTCTCGATCGCCGCGGTATCGAATCCCCCGGCTCATCGCACCGTCGGGAACCGGGGGGCCGGCCCGGCGGCGCGACCGCGCCAGGCGGTTCACTCCTCGTCGTTTTCAGAAGAAGTCGCTGAGCGTCCGCTCGGCCCGCATCCGGGGGAGCAGCGTGGACTTCTCGCGCCACGAGGCGTCCCCGTACAGCCGGTCGAGGGCGGCGGCCCCCTCCGCGAGGGTCGCGAACCGTTCGGGCGCCCCCCGCATCGCCTGCCGCGCGGCCTCGCGCACGACCCAGGTGCCGAGCGGGGCCCAGTACTCCCCCGTCACCGACCGGAGCACGAGCGCACGGGCCTGCCGGCGCACCCGGGCCAGGTAGTCGGTCACGGCCAGCCGGGCCGAGTAGTAGGCCCCCGCGATCGGCGAGTACCCCGACTTCTTCTTGCCCTCGCCGTCGACCGTGACCGAGTCGTGGTCGTGGGTCCAGAGGCTGTGGGCGCGCCAGCACTCGACCATCTCGTACTGCCAGCCGCCCGGCGCGAGGAGGACGGCGATCGTGTTCCCGTAGAGCGTGGCCCCGAAGACCAGCACCTCCTCGATCGGCGGGTACCGGGCGATCTCCCGCTTCCTTGCCTTGCCGAGCGTGTCGTCAACGGCCGTGATCGCCCAGCGGGTCGGCACAACCCGGGGGGCCTTGCCGAGGGTCCCCGCCGAGAGCAGGTCCGTGAGGTGGTAGACGTCGACCTCGGCCCGGTAGAGCTCGGCGAGCCCCTCGGAGGCGGCGAGATCCGCGTCGCCCGCGACCCTCTCCACCGTTCGCGGCACCACCGGGTTGTCGAGCACGTCGAGCCGCCGGACCGGCCCGGAGCGCCCGATCGGCGTCAGCACGCCGTCGAACCGGAGGTCGGCCTCCACCGGGCGGGTGAACGCGACCTCGACGTCGATTGGGCGCGCCGAGAGCGCGACCTCGGCCATCGCGTCCTGCACGCGGGCGACCGGCGCCCGCGCGGCGATGGTCGAGGCCCGGAGGTTCACCACGTCGTCGATGGAGAGCCCGCGGGCGAGCCACTCGGTCGGGCGGTCCGTGTCGCCCAGGAGGAGCGGCCCGCCCTGGACCCCCGGGTACCCGTGCGAGCCGACGAAGACCGAGGGGGCCGCGCCCATGTACGAGCTGACCGGCGTGGTCGAAGTCCGGGCGAGGAACCGGGCCGTGATCGGGCAGCGCGCGAGGCCGCAGAGCCCCCGGCCCTTGCACGAGGCGCAGAGCATCCCCCCGGTCGTCACCCGACCACCCGGGCCCGTTTCCCGAGGAGGCGCCGTGCGCCCGCGACGAACGCCTCCCACTCGACCGTCTGGCCGTCGCAGTACGCGGCGAGCTCCCGCCCGAGGTCGTCGTCGCGCCCGTCGATCGCCCGGAGGACGAGCGAGCCCGGCGCGCCTCCGCAGTCCGCCACGAGCCCGTCGCCGTCGCCGTCGGTGACCCCGAGCACGGGGAGACCCAGGTGGGCGCCGAGGTGGAGCGCCGCCGCCGTCGTGTCGTCGCCGATCGCGAGCAGGCCGCAGAGGTCGTCGGCGAGGCGGTCGTAGAGCCCGACCGCGTCGTGGTCGAGCACGAGCACGCGGCCGGTCTTCCGCCTCCGGGGCCCCGCCGCGGGGGGGGACGCGCGGAGCGGCCCGGCCGTGCACCAGGCCCCGGGGAGCGCGATCAGCCCCCGCCGCCGGAGCTTCTCGACGCCGTGCTCCTTGAGCCGGCACCCCCGCTCCGCGACGATCCCCTCGCCGTCGGAGGCGAGCACCACCTCGCCCGCGGTGGCCCGGCCGATCACGAGCCCGTCCACGAGCACGGCGTCGCCGGGCCGGCACCCCCGGATCACGCGCCGGTTCCCTGCCGGCGCCGGGAGCGAGGCTGTCCGGGCCTCGAGCCGCCACCCGAGCCGCCGTGCGACCGCCTCCCCGCCGGCCCCGTTCCAGCCGATCACGGTCTCGTCCGCGCACTCGAGCTGGACGAGCGGGCGGCAGAGCCGGGCCGCGACCCCTTCGCCGAAGACCCGCCCGGACTCCGGCGAGCGCCCCCGGTTCGCGAGCACGGCCGACGGGTCGGCCGCGAGCGCCGCGGACGGGCGCTCCCCCGTCCAGCAGGAGAGGAGCCCGTGCTCTTCGGCCGCGCACCGCCCCATCACCCCGGCGACCACGATTCTCGCCGGCCGGAGCGCCGCGACGAGGCGGGCGGCCTCGCCCGAGTCGATCACCCCGGGCCCGTGGAGCACCAGGCTACAGCCGGATTCGCCAGCCGAGATCGAACCGGGCCCCGCACTCGGGGCAGCAGAGGACGACCGGGCGGCCCCCGGCGTCGTCGAAGGGGAGGAGCGTGACGTGAAAACCCCGCCCGTACCCGCAGTCGGGGCAGACGCGGGTCTCGCCGGCGGGGTCGAGGTGGCGGATCGGTCGGACATCGTCCATGACAGTGATGGGGCCGCCCCGACTTCAATCCGCCTGTCGGGGGCGGGAGACCTCGAGGGTCAGGTCCAGCGACCGGACCGAGTGGGTCAGGGCCCCGACGCTGATCAGGTCCGCGCCGGCCGCCGCGTAGGCGCCGATGGTCGCCTCCGTGACGCCGCCCGAGACCTCGACCCGGACCCGGTCGCGCAGTCCGGCGGCCGTGAGCGCGCCGATGGCCTCTTTCGCCCCGCCGGGGGTCATGTTGTCGAGCATCACGATGTCGGCCCCGGCACGGGCTGCGCGGACGGCCTCGTCTACCGTCTCGACCTCGACCTCGACCGTCTTGTACGCCGTGTGGGCCCGTGCCCGCCGGACTGCCTCCTCGATCGAGACGAGGGCGAGGTGGTTGTCCTTGATCAGCACGCCGTCCGAGAGCGTGTAACGCTGGGGGTCGCCCCCGCCGAGGAGGACGGCCTTCTTGTCGAGCAGCCCCAGGCCGGGCGCGGTCTTGCGCGTGGCGGCGACCCGGGCGCGCGGGTCGCTCTCCCTCGCCAGGGCCGCGTACCGGGCCGTCGCGGTCGCGATCCCGCTCATCCGGCCGACCAGGTTCAGGGCCGTCCGCTCGACCAGGAGCACCCCCCCGACCGGCCCCTCGAGCACGAGCGCGATTGCACCCGCCGCTATCCGGTCGCCGTCGTCGGCGCGGCGCTTCACCGCGGCGCCGTAATGGGCGAAGAGGGCTTCGGCCTCGGCGAGCCCGGCGGCGATCCCCGTCTCGCGGAAGCGGAGCCGCGCCGTGCAGTCGCCGCCGTCGAGCACGGCCTCCGAGGTCACGTCGCCGAACGGCGCGTCCGCCTCGACGAACGCGAGCAGCTTCTCGAGCGAAACCGTGGTCACGTCCCCACCACGATCGGCTCGCCGAGGTCGCGGAGCAGCACCAGGATCGAGAGGGCCGCGAGGTACGACGTCGCCGGGTTGTCCGGGCTCGGCACGTTTTCGATCCGGAGGCAGGCGTCCCCGAAGGCCCCCTCCGCGCGGATCTCGTGGATGTTCCGGTCCACGGCCGGGTCCGCCCAGAGTTCGACCTGGACCTCGCTCCCGGTCGCGAGCTCGAGCGCGACCGAGACGTTGACGTTCTTGGGGTACAGCTGCACGCAGTCGCCCGCGCTCCCGCGGAAGACGAGCGTCCGTTCGGTGACCTGGAGCCCGAGCGACGCCGGGCTCTTGGTGGTCTTGAGGACCACCGTGTCGATCCCGCCGATCCGGCCGACCTTGAGGTTGTCCAGGCCCATCACGGCCCCGCTCGGGATGTAGATCCGCCGCCCGGCCGCGATCGCGGCCTCGCGGAGTCGCGCGCGGAAGTCCCGATCGGCGAGCGCGCCGACCGACATCACGACAAAGTCCCTGCCCGCGCCGAGCACGGCCTCCCCGTGGGCCCGCACGGCTTTGACCGAGGCGGCCTCGACCACGAGGTCGACGTCGGCGGCGACGAACGCCTCGAACGAGTCGTACGCGATCCCTTCCGAACGCTGCGCGAGCTCGTGGGCACGTTCGGGGACGAGATCGTAGAGGGCCGCGATCACGAAGCCATCGGCATGAGCCGCGAGCAGGTGGCCGATGTTACCGCACCCGAGGAGCCCGACCCGTATCATGGTAGAATGTGGTCCTGAGAGAGTATAAGACCGGCGGGGCCCGCCGGGCAACAAGCCTGATGTCGTTCGCCGCCGAATCCTGGTGGATGACGAACGACGAGATCGAGCGCGGGTTCGCCGCGCTCGAGGAACGGATCGACGCGAGCCGGGAGCCGATCGCGGAGGCCGCGGACGCCGTGCAGAAGAACGAGGCCGCGCTGCTCGCGCGGATGGTCGCGACCGCCGCGGCGATCGTCCCGGCCGCCGGCCTCGAGGTGATGGCCCGCGGCAAGGTCGACGTCGCGGGCGAGATGTTCGACCAGAGCTTCTACCCCGAAAAGATGCTGATCCTCGGCCGGACCGACCCGATGCCGTTCCGCCCGGACAACCCGGAAAAGGCGGTCACGGACCAGTTCTGCGTCCTCCGTGCCGACGGCACCCTGGCCGAACTGATGTACTCGAACGACACCATGCTCGTCGACAGCCTGCTCGCCCCCATCGCCCCTGAGGACGCGCTCGCCGTGTACGGCCCCGAGCTCCTCTTCATGCTCTACCGTGGGCTTAGGCAGTACCTCGAGGGGCAGGAGACGCTGCTCGACGCGCTCCGGACCACGCTCGAGTACATCCACGGGTGAGACCCTACTTATACCCGAAGATGTTGAAGGCGGGCCGGAGCGGGTCCCGCTCGGGGTGAAGCGCCGAGAGGAGTGCTGTGCGGTGGAAGGGCTGATCCTCGCTGTTCTTGAAGGTCAGGACCACCTTCACCTCGGTCACCTGCTCGGCAAGCGGCAGTTCGTGAACCGCATCGACCGCGAGCGAGGACAGGTCGACCTCGACGCCGATCGGGACGAGCGAGGCGTGCACCTGGTGCGCGGGCGCGTTCCCCGTGTTCCTGAGCATGACCGAGCGCGCGTCCTCGGCCAACGAGGCCTCGATGTCGGGGAGATCCCGGGCGTCGCGCCCGATCACGAGCGCCATCGCCACCACGCCGGCGACGACAAGGGCGATCAGCGAGAGGTAGGGCGAGACGATGAGAAGACCGGCCGCGGCCCCAACCCCGGCGACCATGACGAACACGAGTGAGCGCTCCATGACAAGAGATTGCCGGGGAAACGATAAAAAACAGGGCGTGAATGGGCCCGATGAGATTCGAACTCANNCACCACCTAGCTATGCTACGGGCCCCTTCGGGTTACCCTACTAGATCCATCGTCACGGTTCTTATAGATTTTCGATGTCGTCCAACAAACCCTTTGTATCCTCGCCCGGGTAATATTCCTGAACGGGCCGCCTGAGCGGCCCTCCACGGGAGTGGTCCATGGCACGTCAGTATCTGCTGGGCAACGAGGCGATCGCCCACGCCGCCCTCGAGGGCGGGGTCGGGTTCGTGGCCGGGTATCCGGGCACGCCCTCATCCGAGGTGATCGACCTGCTCCGGGCCGAACGGCCGGAGGGGGTGCATGTCGAGTGGTCGACCAACGAGAAGGTCNNTACCCCGGCACGCCGAGCACCGAGATCGTCACCAACCTCGCGCGCTACGAGGGCGTCTACGCCGAGTGGTCGACCAACGAGAAGGTCGCGTTCGAGAACGCGCTGGCTGCCGCCTGGTGCGGCGTCCGCTCGCTCTTCACGACCAAGCACGTCGGCCTGAACGTCGCGGCCGACCCGCTGATGACGAGCGCGTACACGGGCGTGACGGGAGGGTTCGTGGTCCTCTCCGCCGACGACCCGTTCGCGCACTCGTCCCAGAACGAGCAGGACAGCCGGCTCTACGCCGCGATGGCCGGCCTGCCCTGCCTCGACCCGACGACGATCGAGGAGGCGCACGCCCTGCTCCGCGACGCGTTCGCTCTCTCCGAGGAGTTCGGCCTGCCCGTGCTCTTCCGGCCGACGACCCGGATCTGCCACTCCAAGGCCGACGTCGAGCTCGGCCCGGTCGCCGTCCCGGCTGCCGGGGCCGGGTTCCGCCGCGACCCGCGTCAGTACGTGGTGATCCCCGCCCACACCCGGGTGCTCCACCGCAAACTGAACGAGAAGCAGCCGCGGGTCCGGGAGCGGCTGATCGAGCTCGGGTACAACGAGGCGGTCGTGCGCGGCCCGCGCGCGGTGGTCGCGAGCGGCATCGCGGCCAGCTACGTCCGCGAGGTGCTGCCCGACGACGTCTCGCTCTTCACGGTCCGCGCCTATCCGCTCGACCCCGAGCAGCTCCGCTGCTTCTGCCTGGAGCACGAGGAGGTGCTCGTCGTCGAGGAGGGGGCGCCCGTGGTCGAGGAGCAGGTCCGGCAGGCCGCCGGGTGCGTCCGGGTCTCGGGCAAGCGGACGGGCCACGTCCCGTCCGAGGGCGAGCTCTCGCCCGCCGTGGTCCGCGCCGCGCTCGAGAAGGCCGGGTACCTCGGCGCCTCTGCCGCCCCGCCCGTCCCGGAGGAGGGGCTCCCGCCCCGCCCCCCGATCCTCTGCGCCGGATGCCCCCACCGCGCGGTCTTCTACGCGATGAAGCGCGTCTTCCGGGACGGGGTCTTCCCGTCCGACATCGGCTGCTACACGCTCGGGCTCCAGCTCGGGGGCGTGGACACCACGATCTGCATGGGCGCGTCGATCACGGTGGCGTCGGGGATCGCGCAGACGGCCGGCGGCGACGTGGTCGCGACGATCGGCGACTCGACGTTCCTCCACACCGGCCTCCCGGGGCTCGTGAACGCGGTCTATAACGGCGCGGAGATGGTCCTGGTGATCCTGGACAACCGGACCACGGCCATGACCGGGCACCAGCCGAACCCGACGACCGGGCGGACCGCGACCGGCGATGCCTCGCCGCAGGTCTCGCTCGAGGCGCTCTGCCGGGCCAGCGGCGTGGCATGGGTCGAGACCGTGGACCCGTACGACATGACCGGCCTGCTCGCGACCCTCCGCGAGGCGAAGGGGCGGCGGGGCGTCCGCGTGGTGATCGCGAAGAAGCCGTGCGTCATCAACGAGCGGCGGGCGAAGGTCTCACGGCCCCGCTTCACGGTCGATCCGTCGGCCTGCTCGGGCTGCCGGACCTGCCTCCTCTTCGGCTGCCCGGCGCTCGCGTTCGAGGGGGAGACGGCGACGATCACCGACCTCTGCTCGGGCTGCGGGGTCTGCGCCGCCCTCTGCCCGCAGGGGGCGATTGGCCGTGAAGGCCGGCCCCCGGCGAAGGGAGGTGCCGCATGAGCTACGACGTCATGATCGTCGGCGTCGGCGGCCAGGGGACCATCCTGGCCTCGAACGTCCTCGGCGCTGCCTGCGTGGCGGAGGGGCGGTCCGTCCGCGGCGCCGAGACGCACGGGATGGCCCAGCGCGGCGGCTCGGTCGAGTGCTCGGTCCGGATCGACGGCCGGTTCGGGCCGCTCGTCGACCCGGGCTCGGCCGACCTCCTGCTCTCGTTCGACCTGCTCGAGGCGCTCCGGTACCGGCACTTCCTGAAGCCGGCCGGCCGCGTGGTCACGAACACCGCGATCATCACACCGACGCCGGTCTTCACCCAGCAGCTCCCGATGCCGTCGCCGGAGGAGTGCCTCGAACGGCTCGCTCAGTTCGGACCCCTTGCGATCGACGCCGGCGCGCTCGCCCGCGAGGCGGGCTCGGAGCTCGCCCAGAACGTCGTGCTGATCGGGGCGGCCTCGCACCTGCTCCCGATCGCACCCGGATCCATCCTCGCCGCGATCGAGCGCTCGGTGCCGCCGAAGACGGTCGAGGTGAACCGGCGGGCGTTCGAGCTCGGGCGCGAAGCGGGTCAGGGCTGAGGTCCGGGCGGCTGGCCGCGATCGGAACTGTTTACTCTTTTTGCAGAGAATCGGACCGCATGGATGCTGCACAGGAGCACCGGGTCCGGGTCCTCGAGGTGATCCCCCGGGGTGCTCGGGCGGTCTCGGCGCGGTTTGAACGGCCGGAGGGCTTCTCGTACCTGGCGGGGCAGTGGGCGTTCGCCACGATCGAACGAAACGGCGAGGTCCTGACCCGGCACCTCACCCTCTCGAGCAGCCCGACCGAGCCCTTCCTCGAGATGACCAAGGGGATGACCGGCCATCCCTTCGCCGAGGCCTTTCGGGCCCTCGCCCCCGGCGACGAGCTGCGGCTCCGGGGCCCGCTGGGGCGGTTCACCCTCCGGGACGGGGACGGGGACGCGGTCTTCGTCTCGGGCGGGATCGGGATCACCCCCCTCCGGAGCATGGCCCGGTTCGCGGCCGACACCCGATTGCCGACGCGGATCACCCTTCTCTACTCGGCCCGGACCCAGGACGACCTGGTCTTCCTCGGGGAGCTCGAGGCGATCCGGCGCGAGAACCCGCAGTTTGCCGTCTGCGTCACCCTGACCCGGCCCGGGCCGGGGTGGGAGGGGCGCACCGGGCGGATCGACCGTGCGTTCATCGAGCGAAAGGTCCCGGACATCCGGGGCCGGTCTTTCTATGCCTCGGGCCCGCCGGCTATGATCGATGCGATCTGCGCGGCCCTCGCGGAGATGGGGGTGCCCGGCGAGCAGGTCCGGCGCGAGGTCTTCACGGGGTACTAGGAGGCCCCGGGAGCGGGCGCTCCCCGGGAGGAACCGCGCTTGCGGCCCCGGTACCGACGGTTTCGAATGACTGAAGAGGCCGGCCATCCACCTCATGGTAGTACATGACGCCCGTCCGGACCGTGCACCTGCTGGTCATCCTTCTCCTCGCGGCGGCGGTGCCGCTGGCCGCAGCTGCCGACGAGGCGTGGACCTTCGCCTATCGGCCCGGGTGCGGCGACTGTGACCGGGCGCTGCCGCTCGTCCAGGCCTACATGGCGAACCACACGGAGCAGCCGGTCGAGCTCCTCGACCTCAACGGCGGCCAGGAGGCCCTGAAGCGGTACACTAACCTCTCGCAAGAGGCGAACCGGACCGCCGGGATCAGGACGCACGTCCCCGCGCTCTTCGCAGGCGAGCATATCGTGGTGGGGTCGAAGGAGATCCGGGTCTTCCTCGAGGAGACGGCCCCGTACCTGACGCCGGCGCCGCGGAACACCACGGCGAACGGCACCGCGGACGCCACGGCGCTCACGCCGCTCGCCGTCGCGACGGCCGGGCTGGTGGACGGGATCAACCCGTGCGCGTTCGCGGTGCTGGCGCTCCTGCTCGGGGCGCTGGCGGTCGCCGAAACGCGCCGCCGCGTGCTGACGATCGGCGCCGCGTACACGCTCGGCGTCTTCGTCGTCTACCTCGCGGCCGGGTTCGGGATCACGGCCGTGGTCGGGGCCACGGGCCTCGCCCCTGCCTTTCGGCTCCTGGCCGGGGCGGTGGCGCTCGTGGTCGGTTGCGCCGTGCTGGCCGCGGCCGTGCTCGAGCGGCGAGAGCTCGCGCCGGCCATCACGGCGCGCGGGCGGGAGCGGATCGCGGTCTGGCTCGAGCGCGCCCCCACCGCCGGCATCGCTGCGGCACTCGCCCTCGGCATCGGCGTCGGCCTGGTCGAGCTCCCCTGCACGGGCGGCATCTACCTCGCCGTGCTCGGCCTCCTCGCCGGCGGGGCGCTCGCCGACGCCGTCCCGCTCCTGGTCCTCTACAACCTCTTCTTCGTGCTGCCGCTCGTGCTGATCATCGGGGCGGTCGCCTTCGGCCTCTCGCCGTCGTCGGTCGACGAGTGGCGCGGCGAGCGGCGCCGGCTGGTCCTGGGGGTCTCAGGCCTCGTCATGGTCGCACTCGGAGCCGTCCTCCTCGCCGCAGAACTCCTCTGAGGAGGACCGCCGGCCCGCCCGCCGCACCACGCGGCAGGGGTTGCCCACGGCCAGCACGCCGGGCGGGAGGTCGCGGACCACGACGCTCCCGGCACCGATCGTCGTGTCCGCGCCGATCGTCACGCCGGGGCAGACGATCGCCCCGCCCCCGATCCAGGCGTCCTGCCCCATCGTCACCGGTGCGGCCGACTCGAGGTCCCAGCGCCGCCCGGCGGGGTCCACCGGGTGCCCGGCGGTGTGGACCTTGGACCGACGGCCCGAGCAGCGCGTGGTCGCCGATCCGGACAGCGGCGCAGTCGAGCACGACGCAGTCGAGGGTGACGGCGACGTGTTCGCCGGGGCGGACCCGGGGGCCGCGGCCGCAGAAGAACGGCGGCTCGACAAGGACGCCCGTTCCGACGCCGCCGGGGAGCTCTGCCAGGAGCGAGGCCCGTACCCCCTCCTCGTCCTCGCCCGATGCGTTGAACTCCCGTGCGAGGCGGCGGGCGCGGATCCGCCGGCGCACGAGCTCCGGGTCGCCGGCGTCGTAAAGCTCGCCCGCGAGCATCCGTTCGAACCCGCCGCCCTCCGGGGAGGCCGTCCCCCGCCGTCATGCCATGCCTGTCTGCGCCCGGCGACCCTGGCCCAGGCGGTCGCCGGCCTGACGCGGCGAGCCGCCCGGCCCGCGCCCATCAGCGCTCGGGCGCCGGGTTCGCCGCCAGCTCGGCGCCGGGTCCGGGAGCAGGACCCTCGTCCTGCGCGGCCCCGTGGAGGCGGATCATCCGGTTCACGTAGAAGCGCGCCCAGAGGTAGCCGAAGATCCCGCCCATCATGTTCCCGGCCACGATCCCCCACCAGACGCCGTGCTCGCCGAGGCCGAAGACGAACGCGAGCAGGTACGCCGAGATCGCGATGAAGACCAGGTTCCGCAGGAC